>NZ_JARWAM010000014.1:0-129584 GCF_031451695.1 Franzmannia qiaohouensis | reverse complement strand
CTTGGTTACCGGACACCGGCACAGGTGTTTTTGGGTGAATACTCAGGAGCCCTCAACACCGCAGGTGCTGCGCTTATTACTTGAATTCAGGATCTGAGCCCGCTCCGGGCTTTATCCACCTGCACAGGAGTCGTGATATGCCCCCACCCTGCATGCGCTGTGACTCGCAGCGCGTCATCAACCTCGAGACCGCCCGCAAGCTGGGTATCGCGGCCGGCGCACTGGCCGGAACGCTGAAAGGTACCTACACCTCGCTTCATGCTCCCGGCAGGCTGATACCTACCACCGCGTTCCCGGTCGGCCGGGTAGCGGCGGCCGTGATGGCCGGTACCTCAGGCGGTATTGCCGGTGCCGCTGCTGGCCATCGTGTGGTGCTGCACCTGTTTCCCGCGGGTGAAGGCACGCCTTGGCTATGCCTGGGCTGCGGCCACGCCTTCCGAGATCTCGGCTGACACGCTTCCCCACTTCCCTCATCCCATCCACGCCGGCGCCTTGCCGGCTTTTTTTCGTCTAGGAGTTTTTTCATGGCACACCTGATCGAGCAAATGGCTTACGTCGGCGACACCCCTTGGCATGGCCTGGGGCAGCAGCTGTCGCGTCATCAACCGCTGGAGGTCTGGCGTCAGCAGGCCGGCATGGACTGGCATATCGAGGCATCCCCGGTGCGCTTCATCGCCGATGGCGAGGACCACCTGGGCAGCATCCACTCCTTCCCGGAGCAGAAGGTGCTCTATCGCTCCGACACCCGAGCACCGCTGTCGGTGGTCTCGCAGCGCTACAAGGTGGTGCAGCCGGAGGAGGTGCTGGAGTTCTACCGCGACCTGACCGAGTACGCAGGCTATGAACTAGAGACCGCCGGCGTGCTCAAGGGCGGGCGCAAGTTCTGGGCGCTGGCCCGCAGTGGCCTGGGCAGTGCGCTGAAGGGCCAGGATCAGGTGAATGCCTACCTGCTGTTGGCCACGTCCTGTGACGGCTCGCTGGCCACGGTGGCGACCCCCACGTCCGTGCGAGTGGTGTGCAACAACACCCTGACCATCGCCGTGGATGGCATAGCGCAAGGCGTGAAAGTGCCGCACAGCACCGAGTTCAATCCCCAGCGCGTCAAGCAGCAATTGGGGATCTCGGTCTCGCAGTGGGACGACTTCATGTACCGCATGAAGACCCTGGCCGAGCGCAAGGTCAGCCGGGGGGAAGTGCAGACCTACTTCCAGTCGGTGATCTGCAACGCCGAGGCGCCGCTGGAGGATCCTTCCAAGTTGCCCAACGTCCGGGCTCTCAACCGCGTCCAGACGCTCTACCACGGCGAAGGCCGTGGCGCGCGACTCTGCACGGCACAGGGCACGGCCTGGGGCCTGCTCAATGCGATCACCGAGTACGTCGACCACGACAAGCGGGCGCTCAGCAACGACACCCGCATGGACTCCGCCTGGTTCGGTCAGGGGGCCAGCCTGAAGGACAAGGCCCTGGCCTCTGCCATGGCGCTGGTGGCTTGACCGATAGCGCCATTCCCTCGCAGCTCGTTATTCCTTCATCCCTTCTCACCACGCCATAGCGCCCGGCCCATCACGGCCGGGCGTTTGTGCTTCTGGAGGTACCGATGCAACCGCCCATGACATTCGAGATGTGCCGCGCCCTGACCCTGCTGACCCGTCAGTTGCTCGAGGCCAATGAGCATGAAGCCCAGACCCACGTGCTGGCCAAGGGCCAGGTCTATCGCGTGGTCGTGTCGCTTGAGCCGGTCCCTGCCGACCAGCTCCAGAACGTCATCAACCGTTACCAGTAAGGAGGTCACCATGGCCACCCCCATCCATCCGGATACCCGCACCAAGACACCGGTCACTCCCTCCCACCAGGAGAGCACCGCGATCATCCAGGTGATCGAGCGCGCCGCCCTCAACCCCGAGGTCGACATCGACAAGATGGAGCGCCTGCTGCAGATGCAGGAGCGCGTGCTCGATCGCCAGGCGCTGATGGCCTACAGCGCCGCCATGGCGGCCATGCAGACGGAGCTGCCGAGCATTGCCGAACGCGGCCAGGGCAACAACGGGGCCTACGCCACCCTGGAAGACATCGTCGATACCGTGCGCCCGATCATGCAGCGCCACGGCTTCGCGGTGAGCTTCCGTATTCAGACCCAGGAGCGCGGCATCCAGATCACCGGCGTGCTGATGCATCAGGACGGTCACCGAGAGGAAACCAGCATGCTGCTGCCGGCCGACGTCAGTGGCAACAAGAACGCCGTGCAGGCCTTCGGCTCGTCGACCAGCTACGGCAAGCGCTACGTGCTGTGTGCCCTGCTGAACATCACCACCCGCGGTCAGGACGACAACGGCCATGGCGCTGGGGCACCGGTGAAGGTGGTCACGCCCTTTCAGGCGAGTCAGCTCAAGCAGCTGATCAGCGCCTGCCCCGTCACCACCCAGGAGTGGTTCGTCGGCAAGTACGGCGAGGTCGAGCGCGTTCCGCGCAGCGACTTCGACAAGCTGCGCGCCTCGCTGCACAAACGGACCTTACCCAATCAACAACGCCACTGAGCCATCGGCGAGGGGACAGCCCTCGCCGCTATGCCGTGTCATCGAAATGGAGATCGTCATGCAGATCCTGACACTGGACCAGGGCACGCCGGAATGGCATGCCGCACGTCTCGGCATCGTCACCATGTCCGAGCTGAAGTCCCTGCTGGTCAAGGGCAAGGGGCCGGGTGGCTTCGGAACAGGCGCCATCAGCTACATGCATCAGTTGATCGGCGAGCGCATCACCGGCGAGCCCTCGGATGCGTTCCAGGGCAATGCCCATACCCAGCGGGGCCACGAGCTGGAACCGGTAGCCCGCGAGCTCTACCAGGAAGCCACTGGGCTGCCTCGCCTCGAGCAGGTGGGCATCATCCTCAACCACGGGGTGGGCTATTCCCCGGATTGCCTGGTGGACAGCCACGGCTTGGCCGAAATCAAGACCAAGCTGCCCAAGTACCAGATCGAACTGCTGATTGAGGGGGAACTGCCCCAGGAGCACGTCGCCCAGTGCCAGGGCGGCCTGTGGGTCAGCGAACGGGAGTGGATCGACTTCGTCAGCTATTGGCCCGGCATGCCGCTGTTCGTGAAGCGCGCCTACCGGGACGAGGCGCTGATCCGCACCATCGCCGAGCGGGTCGAGGCCTTCTACGAAGAAATGGAGCGCCGCATGGCGCAAGTGATGGCGGCCTGAGGAGAGCGACCATGAACCATCGCAAGCTGAGTGCCGGCGAGACCGCCGGTACCTATCGCATCACCGACACCGTGACCGAGGCGGAACTGCTGAGCATCGCCAAGGCCTTCGCCCGTCGCCGTCTGGCCAGGGGGCGCAAGATCACTCAGCCAGCGCTAGCGTTCGAATACCTGCAGATTCTATTGCAGGACTATGAGCACGAGGTGTTCAGTGCCATCTTCCTCGATAGCCAACACCGGGTGATCAGCTTCGAAGAGTTGTTCCGCGGCACCATCGACTCGGCCAGCGTCTACCCCCGTGAGGTGGTCAAGCAGGCCCTGGCCAACAATGCCGCGGCGGTAATACTGGTCCACAACCACCCCTCGGGTGATCCGGCCCCCAGCGAGGCTGACCGGCGCATCACCCAGCGTCTGAAGGAAGCGCTGGGGATGATGGAGATCCGCGTCATCGATCACATCGTGGTCGGGAGCGAGGGCTGTGTCTCCTTTGCCGAACGTGGCTACCTGTAACCTGACGAGATGTACGCCACCACGGCGCTTCCCAAGGGGAGGTGCCGTGGTGGAACATCTGACAGATGCTTCTTTTTTGCGTGACATGTATCAAAAAGTCTAGAAAGCAATGGGAACATGGCAACACCGTACCTGATGGTTCACGTGTTGCACTTGGTCATTGAGACCGCCGACTTTTAGGTCTATGGATCCTGAATCTAAATAATAAGCGCAGCATCTGCGGTGTCCACTGCTGTTGGGCAAGATCAGGGAGGGCAGTGCCCTGCACCGCGAGCACATCACCTCGTTCCAGACACTGCCGCTCTAACTCGATGGCCTGCGCGTCGTTCACGCCTGCTGACACCGCCCCTCGCTGGATATCCTGGCGGCGCACCTCAATGAACGGCAGCATCTCCGTCCCGACCATGGCCGGCCGTGGCGCGAGGGAAGCGTCGTCTACTATGTCCCGAAGACCTTGCTCAAGGGGCTGGAGATCCGGCTGCCCGCCGGCCATGAGTTCCACGACAAGGACGGCAACCTTCGCCGGCACATCCGTACCCGCTGGTGGCGGCAGGAACGGCTTTCCTACCGCGACCGGGCCATGGTGCCGGAAGAAGACATCAATGCAGATTCCATACGAGCCGATCCCCGAGCACGTGCTGCCGAGCTACGACGGTGACACAGGCCGCTGTTCGTTGGTCACTACTGGCTGATCGGCACGCCGGAACCGCTCAGCCCCCACATCACCTGTCTCGACTATAGCATCTCCTCCAGTCACGCCCATAGCGAGGGCGAGGGCGAGGGCGAGGCTATGCGCCTACCGCTGGAATGGCGAATCGACTCTGGATCCGCAGCATTATGCGAGTGGGGCATGGCATAAGACTAAGGTATAGTGGAATCCTGTGTGTGGTATACCTAGGGTATGCGGTATACCAGAAACAAAGAAGGCTACAGGATATCGTCATGGCTACCGTGCGCTCCGTAAGTGAGCAGGTCTACGAAGAGATGGTTAGAAGAATCATCGATGGGACACTACCGCCGAACGAGCTACTCAGCGACCGGGCCTTAGCCGATCAGTTTGGGGTAAGCCGAACTCCAATCAGGGAAGCCTTCCATCAATTAGAATCCGTAGGGCTAATCAAACGGCGTTCCCGTATTGGTTGGGTCGTCACTGACTTCAACCGACGAGATGTCGTGGAACTTATCGAACTTAGGGCCATCCTGGAAACGGCAGGTGTACGATGTTTGATAAATGGGAGTGATGAGGAACGGGAGCGGGTAGGCGCGCTGTTCCATGGCTTTGAACTTCCCTTCGATGCGGAGTCGACAGCGGAATATTTACGGTGCGACCACGATTTCCATAGCACCATCATCAATGCTACGCGTAACAGCCGAATCATTGATGTTTATCGGCGTGTCAACCTACAGATTGATCGCGTGCGTCACTTCATCTCGTACCGTGCGCAGAGTCGCGTGGAAGAGAGTCTTGAGGAGCACCGGCGGATTACGCGCGCGATAGCAGCGAAGGATGTGGATTCTGCTGTCGCCGAGCTCAACGCGCATCTACTCAACGTTCAGTACAAGTTCGTTAATCTGCTGGATACTGTCACTGTTTCCAGTGTCGATAGAGAAAAGGAGGTGCTTGTTCCCATAAAATGAACGAATAAGTTAAAATCTCAATAATCTCTGAAAGAGTGAGATAAAACAAATTCCAGAATTGTCAATTCTGAGAAGAGATCAAAAATAACATTCAGATTTTCCAATCCTGAAGGAGAAAATAATGACACCATTAGTAGCAAAGTCGGGGCTCGCTGGCCTTCTAGCAATCTCTATGCTCGGGACAAGCGCTCATGGCCAGGAGACTGTAAGATTGGCGGTTGGTGACCCGCTGGGTTCTGCTGTCGGCCTTGCTGCCCAAGACTTCGCGGAACGCGTCGACAAGGCCACGAATGGTCAAGTAGAGGTCGAAGTCTTCCCGGACGGCGTGCTCTTTGGGGGAGACCAAAATGCCGCCGTCAATATGGTGCAAAATGGTTCGCTAGATGCCACGATATTGTCGACATCCGTGTACGCATCTTTCAAGTCCTGTATGAACGCTATTAGCCTTCCCTATCTCTTTAGTGACTATGACGAGTTTGCGGACTATCTTGAGGGGGAGCCCGGTCAGCAGCTTCTAGCGTCTCTTGGAGACATGAATACGGAAGGCTTGGCGCTCATGATCCGTACATTTCGGCATGTGACAAACAATGAGCGGCCCATCCAAACACCAGACGATCTCAAAGGTTTAAAACTTAGGGTTCCGAACAACGAGCTGTGGGTTGGGTTTTTCGGTCCGCTTGGTGCAGAACCTACTCCTATGAATTTCACGGAAGTTTATACGTCGCTGCAACTCGGGACTATCGATGGTCAGGAAAATCCCGTAGAGGTCCCCCTCGCCAATAATTTCTACGAAGTCCAAGACTACCTCTCACTCACCGGCCACCTTGCAGACGGCTATGTTCTTGCCTTCAACCAAGACTTGTGGGGTGAGTTTGATAAGGATACACAGGCGGCATTGCGTAACGCTGCCCAAGAAGCCGCACGCTTCAAGCTTGAAAACGATACCGCTGAAGAAGAGCGCATGGTCGCCGAGTTGGAAGAGCTGGGCATGAAGGTAAATCGTCTTAGCGAGGAACAGCGGACCGCATTTCAGAAAGAGGCCCATGAGCTTTATCCACGCTTTGAATCCTTGGTTGGCGAGCAATGTATGGACCAGACCATGGAATACCTCGGACGGGGTTAGATATGGCTAAGATGAATGTCATGCATGATAAACCTACGTGTCGTGAAGCGCCAAGGATTGGCGCTTCCATCGAAGCCAAGGGTAATGAGGGCCTAAAAAACAGTGAAACTGTACACTCGGAGATAGGAGGCTGCACCGGAATCAAAAAGGGGCCTTTGTGGCGAGGAGTAGAAATACTGCTGTTCTGCGGGGTGGTTGGCATGCTGGTAGTGGTCACCCTTCAGGTAGTGGCACGCCTCACTCCGATGTCACTGCCCTGGACCGAGGAGCTCACTCGCTACCTTTTCATCTGGACGACGTTCCTTGGGCTTTCCGTGGGAACACGCTCGGTAAGTCACGCACGCATTTCGCTCGTGATCGGGCGCTTACCACGTTTATTACAGCGAGTAGCGTTACATATGTATTTTGTTGCTAGTTGCACGTTCTTTATGGTACTGGCCTATACGGGCTGGAGGTTGGTCATGCAGCAATTTTACAACGGAGAGACGTCGCCCGCTCTTGGCATCGGTATGTACTTGATTACCACATCGGTGGTGGTCAGCGCCCTACTCGCATTGTGGGCTCTCGTAGAGTCAGTTTATCTGGATCACCGTACCCGTAGTTATCTGGAAACTGGGGAGACCATAGGATGAGTTGGGTGCTACTCGGAAGTTTCTTTGCATTGAGCCTAGTCGGTGTGCCCTTGGCAATATCGTTGGGGCTGGCAACTACACTGACATTTTTACTGTTCGACCTGCCGTTGTCACTACTCGCTCAGCGCATGTACAGCTCGATGAACAGCTTTCTTTTGGTGGCGGTGCCACTGTTCATCCTCGCTGGTAATGTCATGGGAGGAGGAGGCATCTCAGATCGCATTTTCTTCGCTGCCAATTCAGTCGTTGGCCGTTGGCGGGGCGGCCTTGGCCAAGTAAATATCATCGCCAGCATGATTTTTGGTGGTATCTCGGGCTCTTCGGTTGCCGATGTCAGCGGGCTGGGGCCCTTGCAAATCAAGGCCATGGAGGAACGTCGTTACCCCAAGCCCTATGCCGCGGCACTGACCATGGTGACCTCAACGCTCGCCTCAGTTGTACCCCCGAGTATCCTGATGATCATCGCGGCCACTGCCGCCGGGCAGTCAGTGGGCGCCACGCTAGCAGGCGGCTTGGGCCCTGCCGTCCTGGTCGCAACGCTCTTCATGATTCTGAACTATTACCTGGCGGTACGTCGCCAGTATGGCGAGGTGCTCGCAATGGGGTTTCGCGATGCTGTTCGGAACCTGCTCGTCGCCGTACCGGCACTAGGTGCGCCGGTGATCATTATGGGGGGGATTTTCGCAGGAATCATGACACCCACCGAAGCAGCCGGCATGGCGGTGCTCTATGCGCTCGCGGTCGGAGCGCTTATTTACCGGCAGGTAAAATGGAGAGGGCTCCCGAGGATGATCATTGACACAGGCATAACTACCGGCACCATCCTGTTTATAGCCATGTGTGCTTCGGTGGCTACCTATGTCTTTACAGTCGATGGCCTGCCAATCAAGGTGTCAAACATTATTCTCTCACTCTCTGAGGATCCCTTCACAGTGATTCTTCTGATGGGAGTCGTGTTTGTGGTAATCGGCATGTTCATGGACATCATTGCCGCAATCCTGATCCTTACACCGGTATTGATGCCGACGGCCCTTACCGTTGGTATCAATCCCATTCACTTCGTCGTTTTCATGGTGACGGCACTTGCCGTGGGGCTATCCACGCCGCCTGTCGGCATATGTTTGTTCGCTACTTCGCAGGTTTCAAACCTCAGTGTTGAGCGAATTGTACAGGCGGCAGTACCATTCTACCTTGCCATGATTGCCGCACTCGGACTGCTAGCATTATTCCCCGACATCATCCTTTTCCCGGTGAAGCTATTTATGTAATGGCTGGTCACCGAAGAGTCTTCGAAGCAAAAAGGAGCACAAACAAATGCACAACTCTCAGCAAAATGGGGCAGCCCTAATGAGCGAGACAGCTGATATGATCTGGGCGAGTTATGTCAATGGCCGGTGGCTCCACGAGGGTGAGACGATCTCACTGGCTGACCCGGGAGATACCGGCCGTATCGCTCGGCAATACTACTTGGCATCTGCCGAGAATGTTGATGAAGCCGTTCGGGCCGCTGCGGCGGTATTTCCTGAGTGGGCGGAGACCCCCCCTGCTTCGCGCGCGGCTTTTGTCTACGATCTCATTGACCTGTGGCGTGGCCGCGTGGATGAAATTGCCAAAGTGGTCACGCAGGAGATGGGTAAGCCATTCGGTGAAGCTCGCTCCGAAGCCGTTCGCGCAATCGACGAGATGCGCTTCTGGGCCGGGCAGGCCCTACGACTTGGCGATCGCACGTTTGAGAGTGCACGTCGTCATACTGAGGCCTACACGATCCGGCAGCCAATCGGGCCGGTGGCGGCTATTTCGCCATGGAACTTCCCCATCCTTTCGCCGATCCGCAAGCTTATTCCTGGGTTGATCTGTGGTTGCCCCGTAGTGCTAAAGCCAGCGCTTCAAGCGCCCGGAGCCTCCGTGATTCTGTTCAGGCTCCTGGAGGAAGTTGGGTTGCCATCCGGGGTTGCGAATCTGCTGATCGGCTCCGGACGCGATGTTGGCGACCGGCTCGTCCGCGACCCTAGGATCGCTGGAATCACCTTCACCGGATCCACCGATATTGGCATCCGTCTTGGCACACTGGCTGCAGAACGTAATGTCCGCACACAACTCGAGATGGGTGGGAAGAATGCTGCTGTGGTGGCCGGCTACGCCGACATTGAACATGCTGCGAAGGAGATTGCCAACGCGGCTTTCGGTGTCTCCGGTCAACGCTGCACGGCCATCAGTCGTGTGATTGTGCCTGAGGCAGAGCGAGCCGAGCTCGAGGCGGCGCTGGTTGCACGAGTTGAGGCGCTTCGGGTGGGTTACGGCCTCGACGAAGAGACCGAAATGGGACCGCTCGCCAGCAACGAGCAGGTCGAGAAAGTCCGCCATTATGTCGGCTTAGCCGAGCGGGGAGAGGGCCGAGTCCTCACCGGTGGCCACGATATCAACGGCGACGGCTACTACTACGCGCCGACGGTAATCACCGACGTGGCGCCTGGCTCGGCGCTGGCCACTGAGGAGGTCTTCGGCCCGCTCCTCGTCGTCATTCCTGTCGCTGATCGAGAGCAGGCCATCCAGGTGAACAACGAAGTGCGTTACGGACTGGCCTCGGCAGTGTTCACCGACGACATGAATTTCGCCCACGCCTTCACTCGCTCCTCCCAAGCGGGAATGGTTCATGTCAACCATGGTACGAGCAGTGAGGGGCACCTTCCGTTCGGGGGATGGAAGCAGTCTGGGCAGGGTGCATTCGGTATCGGGGACACATCTGCGGAGTTCTATACGGCGCTTAAGGCTGTATACCGTATGCATAGTGGCTAATACATCTACAAATACCTTTGGAGTGAACCAATGAACTATCACCGTCCTTTCAGCTTCGAGATGCCCACTAAGATCGAGTTCGGCATTGGGTTGACACGCAGGCTCGGAGAATTCGTGGAGTCGCTCGGCGGTAGCAAGGCCCTTGTGATCACAGACCCAGGTCTGATTGCGGCCGGAGTCGTCGAGCGGGTAACCAGCGCTCTGTCGCAGCACGGCATTGAGCCTATCGTTTTCTCGGAAGTAGAGTCTGAACCCGACGCCCGTGGCGTCGAGGCGAGCGTCGAGCTTTTCCGAGAGAGTGGATGCGACGTCATCGTGGCCGTAGGCGGGGGGAGTGCTCTCGATACAGGAAAAGCAGTTTCGGCGATGCTCACCAACCCCGGCCACATCCGCGACTATGCTGGGCTTGGGGTAGTGAAGAAGCACGGTGCGCCATTCGTGGCTATCCCAACCACCGCCGGAACTGGCAGCGAGTCGACCATCTGGTCTGTCATCTCTGAGAAAGACAAAGGTCTGAAGTACGGGGTGGGGAGCCCTCTCATCGTTCCCGATGTAGCCCTCTGCGATCCCGAATTGACGGTTTCGTTGCCGCCAAGGATCACCGCGGTGACCGGTATCGACGCCTTGGGGCACGCGCTTGAATCCTACGTCAATAAGGCGACTCAGCCCGTCTCAGAGGCGCTCTCCGAGAAGGCCATCATGCTCATCGGTCGCTCCTTGCGCACAGCGGTATTTGCCGGCGATACGGTGACCGCGCGTGCTGACATGCTTCTCGCCTCGAGTCTGGCGGCGATGGCATTCAACCCCACCCGTCTCGGTCTGGCTCATGCGCTCGCGATGCCCTTGGGCTCTCAGGCAAAGATCCCGCATGCAGACGTCATCTCCATCCTGCTACCACCGGTGATGCGATTTAATGTGGTAGCGAACCAAGAAAAGTTCGCACGCATCGCCGAACTCTTCGGGGAACAGGTGAATCATCTTTCGCTTCATGATGCCGCCGAGACCGGTGTGCGTAGTGTCGAGCGGTTAATCCGTGACGTGGGTGCTCCTGATTCATTGAGCGATTATGGCGTCCGCGAAGAGGATCTAGAGGCACTGGCAGAAGAGGGCCTTCAATCGGGCAATGTGCCGGTTAACCCCCGAGTTACGACGGCGAAGGATCTGGTTGCCATCATGCGGGAGTGCCTGTGATGAGTAAGTTGCACTGTGCAGATATCCTAGGCAGTCAAGGAGAATCCTGCAGATGACGGAACTACTCATAGCACCAGACGCATTGCAGTCGCACTGTAGCATGATCCTGCAACATCACGGTCTTCCAGTGGAAGATGCCGACGTGGTGTCTACGTCCCTCGTCGACGCCAACCTTCGAGGCGTGGACTCCCACGGGGTAAGCCGGATGCCGATTTATATTGAGCGTCTGCGGCGAGGGCTCGTAACACCCAATCCGAAGATTCGCATCATCAGCGGCAGGGGCGCCTCATTGCTGGTGGACGGAGATAATGGCATGGGCGCAGTGGTAACCACCAAAGCCTTGGAAATGGCTCAGGAGCGGCTTGGCCAGTACGGCTCGGTGAGCGTCGGGATCAAGAATAGCAGCCACTACGGCTCCGGAGCCTATTACGCAGAACAGGCAGCAGCGCGCGGTGCCGCGTCATTTCTCTACTCCAACGCGCCTTCGACCATGGCCCCATGGGGCGGTGTCGATCCATACCTTGGCACGAACCCCTACACTTTTGGTGTCCCAGCAGGCAAGCACGCGCCAATCATTCTAGACATGGCAACCAGCGTGGTGGCCAGAGGCAAGATTATCTTAGCGGCCGACGCTGGAAAGGAAATTCCCGAAGGGTGGGGCATCGACAGTGAAGGACGGCCCACTACCAATGCCCGAGCGGCACTCGATGGTAGTGTACTCCCCTTCGGCGGTCCGAAAGGCTACGGCATTGCACTGATGATCGACATCATGGCCGGCGTCCTGACCGGAGCGGGTTTTGGTCCACGGATCGGCGATCTCTACCGAGATTTCGAGAAGCCCCAGAATGTCGGTACCTTCCTACAGCTGACCGATGTGAGCACATTTCTTCCCATGGAGGATTTTCGAGCAAGAATCGAGTGCATGATCGACGAGATCAAGTCGGCGCGTCGTGCAGCAGGCGTAGAGGAAATCTTCCTCCCCGGCGAGATCGAGCGACGCAAAGCCGAACAACGGCGCGAACGTGGTATCCCTCTGCCCGAGGAAACTGTCGATAACTTGAACTCCTTAGGCATTTCTGGCCCAGACTCCGTCTTGACCGGCAGCGCGATTAACTGAAAACAGAGTGGAGAGCTGATGTGAATCGATTGACCCTTTTCAATGCAGCAGTGCGCCCTGATCAGGCACTAATCGAGCGGTTTGAGCGTCTCAATACGCCGTCTATCTCCGACAATCTGGAGCGAAACCATGGCTGTGTCGGGGTCCATGCCGTGGGTGCCTGCTTGACGGCCTTGGGGATGACGACAATCGCTGGCCCAGCGCTGACCATTCGAACTCGACCTGGGGACAATTTGGTGGTCCATAAGGCCATGGATATTGCGCAGCCGGGGGATATACTCGTCATCGATGCCCACGGCGAAGTCACCAATGCCATACTCGGAGAAATCATGTGTCGTTATGCCCGATCTCGAGGTATTGCAGGGATTATCGTCGATGGGGCTGTCCGCGATTGTGAAGCGATTGGATCAGGTATTCTACCCGTCTTTGCCAAGGGCGTATCGCATCTCGGCCCTTACAAGAGCGGCCCAGGCGAGATTCACGGAACTGTCAATATCGGTGGTATGACGGTCAACGACGGAGACATTGTGGTGGGCGACGCCGATGGTGTGGTTGTCGTGCCAGCTTGGCGAGCCGAGGAGGCGGTCCATGCCGCAGAAGCTGTAGTAGAGATGGAGCGTCAGCAAGTCAGTGACATCAATAACGGAACCCTCGATCGCACCTGGATTGACGAAGCGCTCGAGGTGAAGACCGTAGATGAAATCCAACGGTACCGCACGGCTTAAATATATTGATCGGGATTGTTAAACAGTAAAGTTGTCAGCAAAATCTATTCATAAAAGGATTAAATATGTTCTTGGGCAAGCAGATCCGTATGAACCGTCTTCTCAATCCGAAATCTGGGCGCATGCTCGGCATCACGGTGGACCATCCGATCACTCGTGGCGTATTGCCCGGCATCGAGAATATCTCTCGGGTGCTCGAGCAAGTCGTCGCCGGACGTCCGGAGGCGGTAACCATGCATAAGGGCATCGCCGAGAAGGTTTTTCCGCCGCATGCGGGAAAGGTCTCCATGATCTTCAAGGCAAGCGCCTACTCCACTCAGTATCACCCCTACGACGAGGCGATCGTCGCGGAGGTGGATGAGGCTGTACGCTTCGGTGCCGATGCCATCTCGGTAGGGATGATCGTGGGTGGGCCCGAGCAGACCGCGCAACTTACCAACCTCGGACGTATATCCCGGGAGGCTGCGCTGGCCGGTATGCCACTGGTAGCTCACATTTACCCGAAGGGTTCCAAGATCAGTACACCTACGGAGTCCGATGCAGTCGCTTATGCCGTTCGCGCAGGAGCAGAGCTAGGCGTGGATCTAATTAAGACGGTATGGACGGGCTCCGGAGATAGTTTCCTTAAGGTGGTAGAGTCCTGCCCGTCTCGAGTGGCACTCGCCGGCGGTGAAATGGGAGATAATCTCGAAGACTATCTGAAGATGACTCGAGAAGCGCTGGACGTAGGTTTAGCAGGAGTTACCTACGGACGATTTGTGTGGCAGCACGAGCATCCAGCAGCAGTGATCCGCTCCATCTCAGCATTGATGCACGATGACGCCAGTGTTGAACAGGCACTCGGCATTTTCGATGAAACAGTTGCTCATGGGCAGGAGGTAGGCTAATGCACGCTGCAATATTCCATGCTCCGAATGATATCCGCTTTGCCGAAGTCGAGACCCCCAAAGCTGACGATGGAGAATTACTACTACGTGTGCGCGCGGCCACCATTTGTGGGACGGACATGCGGATCTACAACGGTCAGAAAACTAAGGGTGTTCGCACGCCTTCCATCATTGGGCATGAATTTGCGGGTGAAGTAGTGGATGTTGGGCGCGGGGTAAGGGGCTTCGCGGTCGGTGACGGAGTCTCGATGGATCCGGTAATCCCGTGCCTGAAATGTGAGTACTGCAAGCAAGGCCGGGAGAACGTCTGTGCCAACCGTACCGCGATGGGCTATGAGTTCGATGGTGCCTTCGCTGAATTCATCCGTATCCCGGCTACCGGCATAGCCTCAGGCAATGTCTACAAGCTGCACCCTGACACCTCCTGGGAACAGGCAGCATTAGCTGAACCCTTGGCCTGCTGTATCAATGGCCAGGAAAATGCCGAAGTGGGAATGGGAGACAGCGTTGTGGTGCTCGGTGCTGGCCCCATCGGGTTGATGCACCTTCAGCTTGCGCGTGTAGCAGGCGCTAGACAGGTGATCGTCAGCGAGCCCAATGCCAAGCGGAGAGAGGTAGCTGCTTCTCTCGGTGCTGATTTGGTCGTTGACCCTACGACGGAAGATCTCTCTGCTTGCGTAAAGGCCCGGTGCGACGGGATTGGCGCAGATGTGGTCATCGTTGCCATCGGTCTACCAGTACTAGTGAATCCAGCGATGCAACTGGTGCGCAAGAATGGCCGGGTTAACCTTTTCGCCGGCTTTACGGCAGGGGATACGGCCGTGGTGGACCCTAATCTCATCCATTACAACGAGATTAAGGTTAGCGGAGCCAGTGCCCTGACACGACGCCAGTACGAGAAGTCGCTGCGTCTGATTGAAGCAGGAGTGATCGCCGCCGGTGATCTCATTACTCACCGCCTGGCACTTGCAGATATCAATGAAGCAATGCAAGTCGCGGCCAGCGGTGAGGGGGTTAAGGTGTCGGTCGTACATGAGTAAAGTGTTGCTCGGCATTGATGCGGGGACTAGCGCCGTCAAAGTCTGTGCCTTTACGCCTGAAGGACAGTTACGTGCCAAAGCGCAGCGTGCTGTGTCGTTGGTCACGAATCAAGCTCGCTGGGCTGAGCTCGATCTGGAGCGTTACTGGCAGCTGGTCATCGAGGCGGTGAAAGAGGTGGCGGATCAAGTCGATGAGGTTTCCAGTATAGGCTTTGCTACCACATGCCCGACCTTGGTGCTGCTTGATAAGGCACTGAACCCTGTGCGTCTGGGCGTGAGCTACCTGGATAATCGGGCATGTGAATCGTTGCAGGGCCTCGCCGAGCGCCTCGGCGGTGAAGATGCTGCCTTTGTAACCACCGGCAACCGAGTGAGCTCCTCCACTTTTTCTGCGGCGACTCTGAATTGGGTGATGGAGCACGAACCGGAAATCTGGGCGCGAGTGCGCCATGTGGGCTTTCTTAACAGCTTCCTTGCCGCGAGGCTCGCCGGCGAACTCGCGACGGACCCGACTCAGGCCTCCTATTCCGGTCTCTTCTGTGTGCGTGAATCTGGCACAAACTGGGATGACGGTCTCTTGGATGCAGCAGGAATTAGCGCCGATAAAATGGTGCCGATCCGTCCACCGGAAGAAGCGGTCGGAGGTGTCAGCCCGGCTGCCGCGCGACTCACAGGGTTGTATGCAGGAACGCCGGTGGCCACGGGCGCAGCGGATACTGCGGCAGCGGCCTTCGCCCTCGGTATCAACCAGGCTCGGACTGCCTTTGAGTCTGTTGGCACCTCAGGGGTGGTGACATTCTGTCTCGACGAACCTGTGTTCGATAAGGTCTTCCTTAACCGCCGTCACATCATTCCCGGGCTTTGGCTTGCTCATGGCGCCATGTCCACGGTAGGCGGTGCCCTCGGCTGGATTCACAAGGAAGTCTGGCCGGAGCTGAATAGCCTAGACAAACTGGAAGAACTCGCTTCGGAGTCGCCGCCGGGGGCAAACGGAGTGGTTTTCTTACCCTACTTAGCGGGCGAGCGAAGCCCGCTATGGGATCCCAATGCCTCTGGAGCGTGGATTGGGCTGTGTTTAGGTAGCCAACGTTCCGACATGATACGTGCGGTGTTCGAGGGTACCGCTTACGGTCTGCTCCAAAACATGAGGCGGGCAGAGCAGAAATGGAACTGGCGACCCCATCGCATGCTCAGTGTAGGTGGTGGGGCCAGAAGTCGGTTCTGGCTACAGATCAAGGCAGATATCCTTGGTATTGAATTCTCTCAGTTAGATACTACAGACGCTGCGGCACTCGGTGCTGCCCTACTTGGGGGAGTTGCTGGGGGAGTTTTCAATGGCGTCGAAGATCCCCGACTCCCCACGGATCACTCGGGATTTAGCGAGATATTGCCGAGCAGGGATGAGCGTTGCCTTGAAACCTACCGACGAATGGCTAAAATCTACGACGAGTTGTATCCCGCACTCGCGAATTCGATGGATTCGCTAGCTGGTTTTAAGTAGCTGGAGGTTATTAAGTGCCACTATTGATATTTTAATTTTCATTGCAATTATTAGGTTGAGACACTGGCACTTGGTTAGGCGCATGTAGCGATTAAGTGGCTGGTGGGATTATGGACAAAATATCATCAACGCTTCCTTAGTATGACGATAAAAGTGTTAACGGATACGAGTTTATGAGTACTGTAAAAATTGTATTTCTTGACCGAGATACTCTCTCTCCAGAAGTGGTGTTGCGTGATCTAAGTTTCCCTCACCAGATGGTGGTTTACAGAAGAACTGAGCCACATCAAGTTGGTGAGAGGATATCAGATGCTGATGTTGTCATAACAAATAAGGTGCCGATCAAAGAGGCCGATATCAGTCAGGCAAGTCAGCTAAAACTGATTGCGGTGGCCGCGACGGGTTACGATGCAATTGCCTTGGAGGCTTGCAAGGCAGCGGGAGTTTCCGTTTGCAATGTACGTAATTATGCTATCAATTCTGTTCCTGAGCATACCTTCTCTTTAATCCTCGCGCTTCGACGTAGCCTAGTGCAATATCGACAGTCGGTTCTTGACGGGAGATGGGAAGATTCTGGTCAATTTTGTTATTTCGATTATCCAGTCGGTGATCTTTCAGGTACAACGCTAGGAGTTGTGGGAGATGGTGTCCTAGGTAAGGCCGTGGCAAAGCTGGGCGAAGCCTTCGGCATGAAAGTTCTCTTTTCATCACATAAAGGCGTTTCAGGTATGGGGTCGCTCTATACTCCATTTGAAGACGTTATAAGAACTAGTGATGTGATAACTCTTCATTGCCCCCTCACGGCATCCACGAGAAACATGATTTCATTTCAAGAGTTTTCTAATATGAAGCGACAGCCGTTGATTATAAATACCGCTCGCGGAGGGTTGGTTGACGAAGAGGCATTGGAGTATGCGCTCGATACCAAACAGATCGGTGGCGCTGGTTTCGATGTAGTTACAAAAGAGCCGCCGGGGCAGTCACATATCATGAGAAGTTTGGCCAATCGGCCGAATGTTATCGTCACTCCGCACGTTGCGTGGGCGAGTGTCGAAGCGGTGCAAGGGTTAGCGGATCAACTTATTGGAAACATTGAAGAGTACTGGAAAGGATGTGCTAGGAATGTTGTTGTTTGATCCCGGCGTATTCATCGGGTAGGTGAGTTGGCCCAATTCGCGGTGTTGACCTTCCCTCGGCAGGTTACTGTCAAGACGAAATCGCTTCGTCGCTCACCGACATAAATATGGAATGCGAAATTTCCTGAGTTTTTTGATAACTACATAGCATTAAAATTCATGCTTTGGATAAGTAGTATCATCGACTGGGACTCATCGACGGGGCTGAGGCATCTTGTCGGTGATGCTTGCCCGTGAGGCGAGGGTGGTTAGCCGGGGGAGTCCACGTAGCAGAGTGGGCCGCCAATAGCCAATGCGCGCCACCACTCGCCGGCCTTTTTCAATAATCTCGTCGGGATACTGGGCCAGGAAGGTGGCCAGCTCGGCCTCCACGGGCTTGGTGATTAGGTCCCAAGCTCTTTAGTGTAACAACTCATGCAACGGGTCAGTGACCTCGGCTTCTGGCTGTGAAAGAGTTCGGGGGTAGAATCGATCATGGCGTATCCGCCTGTGTTGGTTGAGATCTTTTTCGTGATCAATCAACAGGATACGCTACCTTTCCTACCTCCTCCCGTACACCAGAAATCACTATCGCTCTTTCCGGTGTCCTTCAACTGTCCGGCACCGCAACTAAGAGGCACCCTGCTCTGGTGGGTGAAGTTCCTTCATCGCAGCGTGCATGCGCTTTATGACGGAAATGTATAATAATTGGGCATATGGCTAATTATGTTAGGGGCTGGTGATGCTTCCCGCACAACACGTTTCACCCAATGTTGGGATAAAAATTTCCACATATAAGGAAGAATGAATGAGAGTTGTACTGGCGCCAGATAGCTACAAGGATGCGGTTTCAGCGGAGGAAGTGGTGCGTGCTCTGCGCCGGGGCGTGCTCAAGGCTTGCCCGGAAGCAGTGGTAGACAGTTGCCCCCTTGGGGATGGGGGTGAAGGCACCTTGGATGCTCTGCTGGTCTCAATGGGGGCCGAGGAGTGCATGTCTACTGTGACCGGCCCTATGGGGAAATCACGTATCGCACGCTGGGGCTGGGTCGCGGATCAGAAGCTCGCAATTGTGGAGTTGGCCGAGTCCAGTGGTATTCAACTGGTTCCTTTGGCACATCGAGATGCTATGAAGGCTTCAACCTATGGGCTTGGGGAAGTCATCTTGGATACCCTGGATCACGGGGCGGAGCGCATCATCCTGACCCTAGGAGGTAGTGCCACGAATGACGGTGGGGCGGGGATGCTGCAGGCGCTCGGAGTTCGTCTTCAAGATGAAGCTGGCGCGGCCATCCAGCCCGGAGGGGAAGGCCTGGCTTTTCTGGCGGAGCTTGATGTCGTTGGCATGGATAGTCGTCTTGCCGACGTCCAATTCGAGGTCGCAGTAGATGTATCCAACCCCTTGTGCGGCGAGAACGGCGCCAGCGCCATTTTCGGGCCTCAGAAAGGCGCGAATTCTGAGCATGTGGCCTTTCTGGACAAGGCGCTCTACGGGTTTGCCGAGATAGTGGAGGCTGCTCTCGGAACGAATTTTGCTAAGGCGCCTGGAGCTGGGGCTGCTGGCGGTGTCGGCTTTGCGGCAATGACGTTGCTGCAGGCCACGCCTCGGCCGGGTATCGAGATCGTCATGGAGCTGGTGGGCTTCGAGGAGAAGCTTGCAGGAGCTGATCTGGTGATCACGGGAGAAGGCAGCGTTGACCGCCAAAGCCTGTCAGGCAAGACCCCGGTGGGAGTGGCAAGGGCTGCGGCTCGTACAGCGGTCCCGGTAGTGCTGCTAGCAGGACGTTTCGGTGAGGGCTGGCGCGAGGTGTATCAGATAGGCGTCACGGCAGCCTTCCCGCTGGCGGATCAAGCCATGGGCTTGGAGGAGGCCATGGCCCGGACGTCAGAGCTCCTGGAGGACCGAGCGGAAGCCGTCATTCGGCTTTACGGGGCTTCTCGCCCATGAGATTAGCCAGCAATGCGTCACACCCGCCGGCATGGGAGTTTACCCCGCCGAGATCAGCACCCCGCCACCGGCGAGCAGCGCCTCCACCGCCCACGCAGGCAGTTTCCATACGCTGAGCAGCAGGAAGTCGGTGAGTATTTCGGGCTCATGCTCAATGATGGTTGTTGGAAATGCCTATGATCAAACGCATCTGTCTACGCAGCGGACGAGCGTCCGCTCCAGTGGCTGGAGTAATGTGGTCGCAGTTTGGTCGCAGTTTGCAGCGACTCTACGTTGTGTGTGTAAGCAATGTAAGTCTGCAAGCGGTTGATTTATCGACAAATGCCCGTGGCAAGCGCGGCCTAGAGTTGTCGTAAAACGGATTCAAAATCCGCCGGGTGCAAGCCCTTGTCGGTTCGAGTCCGACCGCCGGTACCATTTAAATCAAGCCGTTAGCGGTTCCTTCCTTGGCTTGGTTCTATAGCAAGATTCTAATGTGTCAACAGAGTGTCAATCGACCTTTGGCGAGTCATCGCGCCAGTTTGGTGTGCACGGCGCATGTGTAAGCTCGCCCCCATTCCTTTCTGTAGCTTTTAGGCTACAATGCTTTTGATGATGGAGCTGACACACTACCTCACCGCCGACGGACACGATCCATTTCAAGTGTGGTTAGATGACACTAAGGCCAAGGATCGTCAGGCCGCTATGCGGGTGCTGACTCGCCTAAACCGCTTGGCTGCTGGAAATGCAGGAGATACCAAGGCCGTTGGTGATGGGGTGCTGGAGCTACGCATCGATTACGGCCCTGGCTACCGCGTCTATTACGCCAAGGTGGGTAGGCGCCTGGTGATGTTGTTGATCGGTGGCACCAAGAAGCGCCAGCAGGCCGACATTGAGCAGGCCAAGGCGTTTCTGGCAGACCACCGAAGGAGAACCCGGACATGAAAAGCCACGATACCGCTGTGATTGAGATGCTGCGCGATGATCCTGACATGGCGATTGACTACCTACGCACTGCTTTTGACGAGCTGGACGAGGAGGGCGGAGAGTCTGCCTTCTTGATGGCCCTGCGCCATGTGGTGGAGGCTCAGGGTGGCATGGCTGTCGTTGCCGAGCGTGCCAAGGTGTCACGCGAAAGCCTGTACCGAGCGCTGTCCCCAAAGGGGAATCCAACGCTGCGAACCATGACGGCCGTTATCAAGGCGACTGGGATTCACTTCCACGATCTGACGCATCATGCCTCGTGATCTGAGAGAAGGCGTGGCAAGACGCATTATCCAGAATCATCTAAGCGCATCTCGAGTTTGTTTCAGGTGCTGCACTTGGTCACTGAGAACGCCCTTTAAATAGCCACTATGTGACGGACATTCCCCCAAGAGAGCAGAACGATGGCACTACCGCTGCGTGATACCCATACCCACTACGGCCGTATCAGCCGTGCCTTTCACTGGGCGATGGCGCTGCTGTTTGCCTGGCAGTTCACCAGCGTGGCGGCGCGGGTGCTGTTCGAGGATTCCATCTTCGACGATTTCATGTGGGCGTGGCATCGCGATGTCGGGGTGCTGCTGTTCACGCTACTGCTGTTGCGCGGTGCCTGGGGGCTGCTCAATCTGTCGCGGCGTCCGCCATCGGTGAGCGTGATGGCCAAGCTCGGTCATCTGGTGCTGTATGGGCTGATGCTGGTGGTACCGTTGGTGGCGCTGCTGCGTCAGTACGGTTCGGGGCGCTCGCTGTCGGCCTTCGGTATTCCATTGATGCCGGGCTTCGAGGGCCCCGAGATCGAGTGGATGGTAGCACTGGGCAGTGTTTTCCATGGCTTCCTGGGCTGGACGCTGCTGGTGCTGATCCTCGGCCATGTGGCGATGGTGGCAATTCATCGCCGTTACGCGCATCACGATGTGCTGACGCGCATGGCGGGAAGTCGCTAACGCTGAGCGTCTGTTGACGGTGGGGAGGGTGCCAAGGGCCCTGCGCTGGCGTAGTCTTAGGGTATCGCTACAACGAGGAACCCGTGCATGCCACGCAGCAAGAACAAGCGTCACAAGCCTACACCGTCGTCTTCCCGGCCGGCGCCGCGCAAGCGCCCCTTCAGCCCCAGGCGCCTGGTCCGCGGCGTGCTGATAGCAGTGGCGATTCTCGCCGTGCCGGCGGCCTGGTTCGCCATGGAGGCGTGGCAGGCGCGGGAGGTCAGTGACCTGAGCGTGATCGGCGGCGGCGAGCCGGTGGTGGTACAGGTGCACGAGCCGGGCTGCACCAGCTGCGAGCAGCTGCTCGAACAGGCTCAGGAGGCGCGCAGTCGCCTGGATGAGGAACTGACCCTGCGGCGCGCCAACATCGCCAGCAGTAGTGGTAGGCGGTTCGCCTATGAGTACGGCGTGTCGCAAAGTACCCTGGTGCTGTTCGATGCCCGCGGTGGGGTAGTGGATATCAAGCGCGGCGTGGTGCCAGCCGACGAGCTGGAGGCCGACTTCATCGCGCTGCAGGAACTGCCCCGCCCGCGTCGCCGCTAGGGCTGTCAAAGCCTTGGCGAAAGCCTTATAGTGAATCGATACACAGTCCTTTGCCCTATCCAGGGCGAAGGGCTGTTTTCGTTGTCAGGCCGTATCTACGTTATTATAGCGTTTGCGGATAGGAGAGACCCATGTCATCACGCCCCAAGATCATCATCAATCGGCTCGACGCCGAGCGGCTGCAGCGGCTGATCGATGCCGCCAGCGACAAGGACCTGGCGGTGGCCGAGTCGCTGGAAGCCGAGCTGGAGCGCGGTGAGGTGGTCGACCCCGAGCAGATCCCCGCCGACGTGGTCAGCATGAACAGCCAGGTGCAGTTTACCGATCTGGGACGTGGCCGTCAGCTGGTGCGCACCCTGGTCTATCCGCGCTCGCTGGCCGAGAGCGAGGATGGCCTGTCGGTGATGGCGCCGATCGGCGCGGCGCTGCTGGGTCTAAGGGTCGGCGACGTGATTGACTGGCCGCTGCCCGACGGCAGCGAGACCCGGCTGCGCATCGATGCGATTCTCTGGCAGCCTGAGCGCGAGGGGCAGTTCCACCGCTGAGAGCGGCCTGGCCAGGCTGTTTGAGCCCTTGAACGAGGAAATCGGATGCCGTTATCGCTGTGGTTGTCGCTGGTAGCGATCTGCGCGGTGGGTGCCATGTCGCCGGGCCCCAGCCTGGCACTAGTGCTGCGCCATACCCTGGGCGGTGGGCGCCTGCCGGGCGTCGTCGCGGCGCTCTCCCATGCGCTGGGCGTGGGCCTTTACGCGTTACTCACCGTATGGGGCCTGGGAGCGCTGATCGCCCGCCAGCCACTGCTGTTCCAGTTCATCACCTGGGCAGGGGCGGCCTATCTGGCCTGGCTGGGGATCAAGGCGTTGCGCGCCGGACGGGCGGCAGCCCTGGAGCCGAACGCGGTACTCACCACCGGTCCCCAGGCGGCCCGCGAGGGCATGTTGGTGGCGCTGGGCAATCCCAAGCTGATCCTGTTCTTCGTGGCGCTGCTCAGCCAGTTCGTCAGCCCCGAGATGAGTGTCGCGGCCAAGGCGCTGATCGTGCTCACCGCCATGATCATCGACGGTGGCTGGTACGTGATCGTGGCGGTGGCGCTGTCGCACTCGCGGGTGCTGCCCTGGCTGCAGGCCAGGGCGCACTGGGTCAACCGCATCACCGGCGTGCTGCTGATCGCGATTGCGCTGAGAGTGGTGGTCGGCTAGCCGTCAGTGGTCGTGGTGATGGTGGCCGTCGGCCGCCTCGCCGCCCTCGTTGGCCTCCTGAATCCACACTTCGACCTCGATCTCGCCCTGCTCGGCAAACTCCAGGGTCAGTGGGAAGCTATCGCCTTCGACGAGGGTCTCTTCCAGGCCCAGTAGCATCAGGTGGTAGCCGCCGCCGGGGCGCATGGTCACTGTCTCGCCGGCCTCGACGTCGATGGCGTCGAGTTTGCGCATCTGCATGTTGCCGTCGTCCATGATCATGTCGTGAATTTCCACCACCGCGCTGATCGGGCTGCTGGCGCCGACCAGCTCGGCGGGCTCGTCGACGGCGGTAATATCCAGGTAGGCGGCGCCGTTGGGCGCCCCCGGCGGCGTCGGGGTGGCGAAGGGGTGAGCGATGCGGATGTCGTCGAGGGTAAAGTCATGGGCACTGGCCAGTGACGGCAGCAGTGTGCAGCCGAGCAGCAGGGCGGAGGCAAGCGAGGCGGTGCGGGTGATCATCGATAATCCTTGTCGTCGTATGTTGGCGTTAACCCTTGGGTCACCCAAAGCTTACGACAGCCGGGCCGGCTGCCAAGCGTCGTTTTGTCGCAACCGCAGCATAGGGCTGTCAGTTGCTCGGTGTCACCCGTGCCAGAATTTCCGCCAGAGGGGCGTCCGCCGGCAGCACCCCGTAGGCGGGGCTGACCTCGCCCAGCCGTGCCCGGCAGAAGGTCGCGGCCACTGCGGTCGGGGTATGGCGCAGCAGCAGCGCTGCCTGCAGGCACTGGGCAAGGCGCTGGGTCAGCCAGCGTGCCTGGGGCACCAGCGCTTCGCTGGGCATGCCCAGGGTGCGCTCGAGCTCGCCCAGCGCGCGGTCGTAATGGGCATTCTGTCCACGCGGCGCGTCCAGCTCGTGGCGCAGTGCAGCCACCGCCTCGGGGTGCTTGCCCAGCACGCGCAGCACATCCAGACAGATCACATTGCCTGACCCCTCCCAAATCGAGTTGACCGGCGCCTCGCGGTACAGCCTGGCCAGCGGTGTCTCCTCGACGTAGCCAATGCCGCCCAGGCACTCCATGGCCTCGGCCATGAACCCCGGGCCGCGCTTGTTGTGCCAGTACTTGGCCAGCGCCGGGGTGATGCGCGCCAGGCCCTGCTCGTGTTCGCTATGCGGGGTGTCGAAGGCGCGGGCGATGCGCAGCGCCAGTGCCACGCCGGCCTCGACCTCGAGCGCCAGGTCGGCAATCACCGCGCGCATCAGCGGCTGATCGGCAAGACGCTGGCCGAAAGCGTGGCGGGTCTGGACGTGCTGCCAGGCCAGTAGCAGCGCCTGGCGCATCATGCCCACCGGCGCGGTGGCGGCGTCGAGGCGGGTTTGCTGAACCATCTCGAGAATGGTGGCGATGCCGCGCCCGGGTTCGCCGATCGGCTGTGCCCAGGCGTGGCGATACTCGATCTCGGCGGAGGCGTTGGCACGATTGCCGCATTTGTCCTTGAGGCGCTGCAGCTCGATGGCGTTGCGCTCGCCGTCTGGGGTGAAGCGCGGCACTAGAAAGCAGCCCAGACCCTCATCGGTCTGGGCCAGGGTCAGGAAGGCATCCGACATCGGCGCACTGCAGAACCACTTGTGGCCTACCAGGCGCACGCCGTCTTCGCTGGCTTCGGCGCGGGTGGTGTTGGCGCGCACGTCGCTGCCGCCCTGTTTCTCGGTCATCGCCATGCCCAGGGTCACTGCCGGCTTGTCGCTGGCCGGCAGGGCGCGGGGATCATAGTCCCAGGCCAGCAGGGGCGGCGCCCACTGGGCCAGCACCACGGGGGCATGACGCAGCGCCGGCATGGCGGCATGGGTCATGGTGACTGGGCAGCAGACGCCCGGCTCGGCCTGGGTCAGCAAATAGAGCGCGGCGACGTGGGCCTGGTGGCCGCCGCGGGCCTCCTCCTGCCAGGCCACGGCGTGCCAGCCCTGGTCGCAGGCCAGGTGCATCAGCTCGTGGTAGGCGGGGTGGTAGCTGACCTCGTCGAGGCGTCGGCCGTGGCGGTCGAACAGCCGCAGCTCCGGCGGATGGCGATTGGCCTGCTCGCCGAGCGTCTGGACGCGGCGGCTGCCGACCTGCTCGCCGAGAGGCGCCAGGCGGCGGGCGACCCACTCCGGGGCTTCTCGGGCCAGCGCCTGCTGTAGGGGAAGGTCCAGGGCGAACAGGTCGAGGTCGCTGTCCGCCGGCGGCTGGTTGAGCACCTCGTGGGTGGCGAGCCGCTGGCGTGGGGCATGGTCGTGCATGGCGAGGCTCCTGCAGCGCTGCTATGGATCGAGCATGGCCAGCGCTCAGCGTGGGGTCAACGTCGAGAGCTGCGCTAGCCGCGACTGATGCGACTGGTTACGCTGAGCACTGTTCTGCCATGGGAGTCCGTCATGCCCCCCGAGGTTTCCGCGCCGGCGCCGCTGATCGCTGATGAGCGCATCCAACTGGTCGATGCCTGCAACCGCCCTTGCGGCAGTGCGCCGCGTGCGCTGATGCGGCGCTTTCACTTCTGGCACCGCGCCACCTATGTGGTGGTGCTGAATGCTAGCGGCGAGCTCTGTGTCCAGCGCCGCACTCTGACCAAGGAGGTGTTTCCTGGAGGCCTCGACCTGGCCGCGGGAGGCGTGGTCGGTGCCGGCGAATCGGTACACGTGGCGGCGCGCCGTGAGCTGGCCGAGGAGCTCGGTATTCGCGGCGTGGCGCTGCGCTACTGCCTGGCCTTCCGCTACGCCGCCGATGGCAACCATATCTTCGGCAGCGTCTATCTGGTGCAGCATGACGGGCCGCTCGCGCTGCAGGCCGAGGAGGTTGCCGATGCCTTCTGGCTGCCGCTGGATGAGGCGCTGTCCCTCGACGAGGTGACCCCGGATACCCGCACTGCAGTGCGACGTTTGCAGCATGCAGGCCTTCTGGCGGAGGCGTCATGAACCGCCGTGAGCCGCTGGCTGCGGCGCGCCTCGACGACCTGCTGGCGGCCCTCGAGGCGGTGGTGCGCGGCAAGTCCCGGCAGGTGCGGTTGGCGCTGTGCTGTCTGCTGTGTCGCGGCCATCTGCTGATCGAGGATCTGCCGGGGCTGGGCAAGACCACCCTGGCCCAGTCGCTGGCGCGGGTGACCGGGCTGGACATGCAGCGCCTGCAGTTCACCAGCGACCTGCTGCCGGCCGACGTGCTGGGGGTTTCGGTGTTCGACCCGCGTCAGGCCAGCTTTCACTTCCATCCGGGGCCGATCTTTCATCAGCTGGTGCTGGCCGACGAAATCAATCGCGCCACTCCCAAGACCCAGAGCGCGCTGCTCGAGGCGATGGAGGAGGGGCAGGTCACGGTGGAGGGTGAGACCCGCCGTTTGCCTGAACCGTTCTTCGTCATCGCAACCCAGAACCCCCAGGAGCAGGCCGGCACCTTCGCGCTGCCGGAGTCGCAGCTCGACCGCTTCCTGATGCGCCTTTCGCTGGGCTACCCCGACGCGCGCGCCGAACGCGAGATCCTGCGCGGAGAAGCCGGTCGCGCCCAGTTGGAAGAGCTGGCCCAGTGGCTGGATGCCGAGACCCTGTGTGGCTGGCAGGCGCGGGTCGCCGAGGTGCATGTGGCGGATGCGTTGCTCGACTATCTGCAGGCGCTGGCCGCCGCCAGTCGCACGCATCCCGAGCTGCCCTGGGGGCTGTCGACCCGGGCGGTGCTGGCACTGCTGCACGCCGCCCGCGGCTGGGCGCTGCTGGCGGGGCGCGACCATGTGCTGCCGGAAGACGTCCAGGCGGTATGGGTGCCGGTAGTTGGCCATCGGCTCAGCGACGGGCGCCGCGAGGAGGGGGAGGCGCTGGCCCACCACCTGCTGGCCAGCGTGCCGGTCTCGGTCTAGGCCATGGCCGGTCTGTCTCCGATACGGCAGCTGCATGACTGGTGGCAGCGGCGACGGCTGAGCGCGGCCGGCCAGCCGCTCGGCGCCCAGCGGCTGTTCCTGATGCCGACCCGTTTCGGGGTGATCTGGGCGGTGCTGATCCCGGTGCTGCTGCTGTTCGGCATCAATTATCAGAACAACCTGGCCTATGGTCTGGCCTTCTGGCTGTTCGCCGTGGCGCTGGTGTCGCTATGGCGCGGCTGGCGCAACCTGCACGGTGTGTCCCTCACGGCGAGTGCCTCGGGCGAGGTGTTTGCCGGCGACCTGGCGCATCTGAGCGTTCGCCTGAGCGCGGCGCGCCACCGCCACGCGCTGCGCGTGGTACTGGTGGCTGGCCCAGGTCAGGTGGCCGCCGCCGAGGGGGAGATACGCGGTACCGAGTTGATCCTGCCGCTGGCGGTGCCCACTCTGCATCGCGGTCAATGGCGGCTGCCGCCGCTGCGTCTGGAGAGCGCCTGGCCGCTGGGGCTGGTGCGGTTGGTCGCCTGGATCGACAGTGGCGTCGAGCTGCTGGTCTATCCGGCTCCCGGTGAGACCGGCGAGGCCCTCGCGCGGCGCCGTGGTCAGGGGCTGGCGCCCCAGGACTTCGCCGGCCTGCGCCGTTTCGAACCCGGTGATGGCCCGGCGCGGCTGGCCTGGAAGCAGTGGAGCCGCACCGGCGTACTCAGCACCAAGGCGTTCAGCCTGCCACCGCGTCGCCAGCGCTGGCTCGACTACGATGCCTGCACCGGCGAGCCCGAGGCGCGGCTGTCGCAGCTGTGTGCGCAGCTGCTCGACTACCACCGCGCCGGTGACCTTTACGGGCTGCGCCTGCCGGGGCTCGAGCTGGCCCCGGCCAGCGGGCCGGCCCAGCGGCGCCGTGCGCTGCAAGCGCTGGCGCGCTGGGCCGCGCCGTCCACGAGGAGCGGCTCATGAGCGCCCCCTCGGCGCTGCTCGCCGACGGCCGCAGCCTGTCGGCGCCGCTGCTGATCCAGCTGTTCATCGGCCAGTGTCTGGTGCTGGCACTGCATCTGCCGTTCATGCCGCCGTGGCTGCTGGGCGTGGCGCTGGCCGCTGCCGGTTGGCGCTTCCTGCAACTGCGTCGGCGGTTGCCGCGGGCCGGCGTGCTGCTGCGCCTGACCGCGGTGGTCGGGGTGCTGGCGGGGCTATGGCTGCAATATGGTGGGCTGATGGGCATGCAGGCGCTGATGGGCGTGCTGCTGGGGATCTATCTGCTCAAGCTGCTCGAGACCCACGACCGCCGCGACGGCCGGGTGGTGGTGATCATCGGCTTCGTGACGCTGACTGCCGCCTTCCTCCACGATCAGAGCCTGCTGATGAGTGCTGCGGCGCTACTGGCCGCGGCCTGGCTGCTGCAGACACTGGTGGTGCTGGCCGGCGGCCGGCCCGGGCGCGCTGCCTGGCGCGAGGCGCTGTGGCTGCTGGCGCTGTCGGCGCCGCTGATGGTGGTGTTGTTCCTGGTGGTGCCGCGGATCGGTCCGCTGTGGAGCCTGCCCCAGGCCGATCAGGCCGCCACCGGGCTCAGCGATGAGATCGCCCCGGGCGACATTGCCCAGCTGTCACGCAGCGACGCGCGGGCCTTCAGAGCGCGATTCGACGGCGCCGAGCCGCCCCCTGCCGAGCGCTACTGGCGGGTCTATACCCTGTCGCAGTTCGACGGCGAGCGCTGGACGCGGATGGGTCCCGAGCAGCATGCGGCCAGCGCCGGCCAGCCGGTATCGCGTTTCGTCCAGGAGGCCAGCCGCTCGCCATACGATGCCGGCGCGCCGCGCTATATCGCCGAGCTGCTGCTGGAGCCGGACAGCCGCCCCTGGCGACCGAGCCTGGGGACACCGCTGGCCAGCGACGCCCGCCAGCGCTACCTGGCCGACGGCACCCTGGAAGGCCTGGTGCCGCTCTCATCACGGGGTCTGCTGCAGGTGGGCAGCAGTGCCGCAGCACCGCGCTATCCCGACCCCGCCGGGCCGGCCTGGCATCGGCTGCTGCCGCAGGACGCCAACCCGCGCAGCCGCGAGCTTGCCGAGCGACTTTGGCACGCGGCCGAGGGCGACCCGCGGCGCTATCTGGCGGCGCTCATGGCGCGCTTTGGTGAGGCGCCGTTTCGCTACACCCTGAGCCCGCCGCCGTTGGCCGGGCGCGACCGTATCGACGACTTCCTGTTCGATACCCGTGCCGGCTACTGCACTCACTACGCCTCGGCGGCGGCGGTGATGGCGCGGATGGTGGGTATTCCGGCGCGGGTGGTGGTGGGCTTTCAAGGCGGTGAGCGCCATCCCGACGGCCACTTCACGATACGCGACTACGACGCCCACGCCTGGATCGAGGTATGGTTGGATGGTGCCTGGGAGCGTCTCGATCCGACCGCGGCGATCGCCCCAGAGCGCATCGAGCAGGGCGCTGAGGCGTTTCTCGGCGGCAGCGATGACTTCCTGGCCGATGCACCCTTCTCGCCGCTACGGCTGCGCGAACTGGGCTGGGCCAACCGCCTGCGGCTCAACGTCGAGCGTGCCGAGTATCGCTGGCAGCGTGGTGTCATCGGCTATCAGCGCGAGCGCCGTGAGGCGCTACTGGCGGGGCTCACCGAGCGTCTCGCCACGCTGTGGTCGAGGTTGGGGCAACTGACCCTCGGCGACGCGCTGCATCTGGCCGCAGTCGCCACCGGGTTACTGCTGCTGTGGTCGGCGATACGCCGCTGGCGTCAGCGCTGCGCGGGCGGCGAGGGGCATCGGGTACGGCTGCTCCAGGCCTGGCTCGCCAAACGCGGCCACGGCCCCCTCGGCGGCGAGTCGCCGGCGGCCCACCTGCGCCGCATTGCCCCTGTGGCAGGACCGGCACAGGGGGCCCTGGAGGGCATGGCCAACGATCTCGAGCGGCTGCTGTATGCGCCGCTACCGGAGGCCGAGCGGCGCCTGCGCCGTCGCCGATTAGTGCGCCAGCTGGCCGAGATCAAGCGACGCTGGCCGCGTCGTAGATGATGGCTCGGACTGGCGCCGCGACGCCGGGCATGGCATCGTGGAAGCCTCGGTTTTGCGTTTTTCACCCAGCGCTAGCGGCGGCCATGGCATCTCGACCCTCACTCCCCTTGCATGAACTGGACTGTCGTACCCATCGCGGCGAGCCCTTCAACCTGCGCGCGCTGCGCGGCCAGGTGCTGCTGGTGGTCAACGTCGCCAGCCGCTGCGGCTATACCCCTCAGCTCAAGGAGCTGGAGTCGCTTTATCGGCACTACCATCGCCAGGGCTTTACGGTGCTGGCGTTTCCCTGCAACCAGTTCGCCCGTCAGTCGCCGGAGTCAGCCAAGGCCTTCTGCAGCTTCAGTGAGCGCGAGTATGCGGTGACCTTTCCGGTAATGGAGAAGGTCCGTGTCAACGGGCCGCGCGCCCATCCGCTGTTCGTGGCGCTGCGCCGTCAGGCCCCCGGGGTGCTGGGCAGCACCCTGATCAAGTGGAATTTCACCAAGTTCCTGGTCGGACGCGATGGCCGGGTGCTGCGTCGCTTCGGGCCGCGCGCCGGCGAGAGTCAGATGCGCGTGGCACTGGAGGAAGCCCTCGACCAGCCCTACGAGGTGTAGGGTCAGGGCGCTTCGCCGCGGGCGATCATCACCCGCGTCATCAGCTCGTTCCAGCGGTGGCGGGTCATCATGGTGATCAATCCCGAGAACAGCGCCCAGCTCTTGCGACGCCAGCCGCGCAGCCGCAAGTTGTGGGCCACCAGGCGCTTCATCAGCTGATGATCATCGAAGCGCCGCCACTCGCTGGCCACCGACATCTGGGTGCGTGACAGCACCGGTGCCAGCTCGATGCGAAAGATCCACTCGAGTTCGTCGAGGGTCAGCTCGTGGCGCTGGATGACCTCGACCATGCGTGCATAGTCGCGCTCGCGGGGTTCGCGATCCAACCACAGCGGGGCCAGTGCCAGCCACAGCTCGCCGCGTTCATCGACCAGAGTCTGGGCGTCCATCGTTCTCTCCTGCCGGGTTCGTCGCATCCTAGCCGGCAATCTTGTCCCACCCGGCGATCTACCTCAAGGGCGGACAGCGTCTAGCTGTGTGGGTAGAATGACGCCAACTGTCCACTGTCGTATCGAGGTCTGACGTGATCATCAAACCCAAGGTTCGCGGTTTCATCTGTACCACCACCCATCCGGTCGGCTGCGAGAAGAACGTGCTCGAGCAGATCGAAGCCACCCGTGCCCGCGGGCTCGACAAGAGCGCCGGGCCAAAGAAGGTGCTGGTGATCGGTGCCTCCAGCGGCTACGGGCTGGCGGCGCGCATTACGGCGGCCTTTGGCTACGGCGCCGACACCCTGGGGGTGTTCTTCGAGAAGCCGGGCAGCGAGAAGCGTACCGGCACCGCCGGTTGGTACAACAGCGCGGCGTTCGATAAGTTCGCCAAGGCCGAAGGGCTCTACAGCAAGTCGATCAACGGCGACGCCTTCTCCCATGAAGCGCGAGAAAAAGCCATCGAGATGATCAAGGCCGATCTCGGCCAGGTCGATCTGGTGGTCTACTCGCTGGCCTCGCCGGTGCGCAAGCTCCCCGACAGCGGTGAGCTCAAGCGCTCGGCGCTCAAGCCGATCGGCGAGACCTATCGCGCCACCGCCATCGATACCAACAAGGATGCCATCATCGAGGCCGAGGTCGAGCCCGCCACCCAGCAGGAGATCGACGACACCATCACGGTGATGGGCGGCGAGGACTGGGAGCTGTGGATGGGTGCCCTCGACCGGGCCGGCGTACTGGCACCGGGCGCGCGTAGCGTGGCATTCAGCTATATCGGCACCGAGATCACCTGGCCGATCTACTGGCACGGCGCGCTGGGCAAGGCCAAGGAGGACCTGGACCGTGCCGCCGGTGAGATCGACGCCAAACTCAAGGCCAGCGGTGGTGGCGCCAATGTGGCGGTGCTCAAATCGGTGGTGACCCAGGCCAGCGCGGCGATTCCGGTGATGCCGCTGTATATCGCCATGGTCTATCGGGTGATGAAGGAGCAGGGACTGCATGAGGGCACCATCGACCAGCTCAACCGGCTGTTCGGTGAGCACCTCTACTCCTCTCAAGGCCTGGCGGGCGAGTTCTCCACCGACGAGGCCCGCCGTCTGCGCCTCGATGACTGGGAGCTGCGCGATGACGTGCAGCAGGCCTGCAAGGACCTGTGGCCCAAGGTGACCAGCGATAACCTGTTCGAGATCACCGACTATGCCGGCTACAAGCACGAGTTCCTCAAGCTGTTCGGCTTCGAGCGCGACGACGTGGACTACGATGCCGATGCCGACCCGGTGGCCGACTTCGACGTGGTGGAGCTGTGAGCGAGTGGTGAACACCCCCGTTGCGGGGTAGTCTGAGGGGGTAACGCAGGATTTTTCCCTGGGCAGCGAGGAGGTCCCTATGGACACCAAGGAAAGCAAGACCCCGGAAGAAGAGAAAGAGCACGTGATGGGACAGCGGATCCCCGAGGACTTCGACGAAGCCGAGCCGCAGCGTCAGCCCGAGGCGAAGAAACCGCCCACGGGCATGCACAAGCTGCTGCCGGTGGCGGTGGTGCTGGTTCTGATCGCCGGCCTGGCGTTCCACTTCCTGGGCCGCTGACACTCGGCGGATACGCTTGACGCCGGGCCCGTAGGGCTCGGCGTTTGCGTATCTGCGACCCGTGCTTGCATCGCGCGTCGGTCGATTGGCCGCGGGGCACTGCCCGAAACGTGGCAATTGGGTAAGATGTGGGGCCCAGCCCCTCACAGCGATAGCGATGCCTGCACTTAGACCCGCCAGCGCCCAGCCGGGCAATAGCCGCCAGATCGCCTTCCTGCTGCTGCCGGGTTTCTCGCTGCTGGCGCAGGCCTGTGCCCTGGAACCGCTGCAGGTGGCCAATCAACTTGCCGGTGCGCGCCTCTATGTGCCGTCGACCTACGGTCTGGAGGCACGTGAGATCCGCAGTGCCAGTGAACTCGGGCTGACCCCGCGCCATGCGGTGGGAGAGGACGACGGCGGTCTCGATATGCTGCTGGTGTGCGCGCCCAGTCCGCTACCGCAGAGCCTGCCAGCGAAGGTATGCGATTGGCTCAAGCGCCTCGCCGGTCGCGGCGTGGTGCTGGGCGGCGTGGCCGGTGGGACCGAGGTGCTGGCCCGGGCCGGGGTGCTCGACGGTTACCGTGCGACCCTGCCATGGCAGCGCTTCGACGCCTTCGCCCGCGACTACCCGCGGGTCAATCTCTCCCAGCAACTGTTCGAGATCGACCGCGACCGGCTGACCTGCGGGGGCGGTACCGCGGCGATGGACATGATGATGACGCTGATCGGCCAGCACCACGGCCAGCGGCTCGCCGAGCGGGTCTCGGAGCATTTCGTCTGCGAGCGCATTCGCCCCGGCGATGAGCCCCAGCATGTGCCGCTGCGCTCGCGGTTGGGGCATGCGCCGCAGAGCCTGGTCGAGGCGGTCACGCTGATGGAGGCCAATATCGAGGAGCCGTTGACCACCCATGAGCTGGCCGAGCACCTGGGCATCTCGCGGCGCCAGCTCGAGCGGCTGTTCAAGAAGTACCTGCAGGCGGTGCCCAGCCGCTACTATCTGGACCTGCGCTTGCAAGAGGCGCGCAAGCTGCTGCGCGAATCCGACCGCGCGGTGGGCGATATCGCGCTGCTGACCGGCTTCTCGTCCGGCGCGCACTTCTCCACCGCCTATCGCAACCACTTCGGCATGACCCCGCGCGAGGAGCGCCTGGTCTGAGCGAGCTGCCCTGCGGGGCGTGACAAGGAGGTGCTTATTCGCGCACTACGCCCCCATTTATTTCTGCTGCTGGTGGCGGCGATCTTCGCCGGCAACATCCTGGTCGGCAAGGCGCTGGCGGGCCTGCCGCCGTTCACCATCTCGCTGGGTCGGGTCTTCATCGCGCTGCTGATCATGCTGCCTCTGGGCTGGCATCAGGCGCGCCGCGGCTGGCCGCTGTTTCGCGAGCACTGGCGGCCGCTGGTGGGGCTGGCGCTGACCGGGGTAGCGTTCTTCAATGCGTTGATCTATGCCGCGCTCAACTTCACCAGCGCGACCAACGTGGCGATTCTCGAGAGCATGATTCCGGTGGTGACATTGCTGTTCAGCGTGGCACTGCTCGGTGAGCGCTTCCGCGTCGTGCAGTGGCTGGGGGTGGCGCTGTCGCTGGCCGGTGCGGTGACGGTGATCACCGCCGGTCAACAGGGGCCTGCCCTCGCCGCCGGGATCAACCCCGGCGATGCCATCATGCTGCTGGCGGTGCTGGTGTGGGTGGGCTACTCGCTGCTGGTCAAGACGCACATGGCGCGCTTTCCGCGCTACGGCGGCCTGCTGGTAATGCTGGTGATCGCCAACTTGGCGCTGGCGCCGATCGCGCTGTTCGAAGGCGCCGCCCAGCAGCTGCCGCAGATCAGCGGCGAGCAGCTGCTGGGGCTGGCCTACCTGGGGATCTTCCCCTCGGTGGTGGCGCTGCTGCTCTACAACAGCGCCCTGGCCGACATCGGCCCGACCCGCGCGGCGATCTACCTCAACTTGTTGCCGGTGTTCACCATGCTCGGCGCCTGGTGGTGGCTCGACGAGCGCATCGTGGCGCTGCAGGTGCTGGCCAGTGCGGTGGTCATCGTCGGCGTGTGGTTGACCATCGCGCCGCGCAGGACATCGTGAGCGCCGCCAGAGCCTAACGCTTGCTGGCCAGCAGGGCGCGAAACAGATCACCCATCATCACCGGCGTGTCGTGCTCGATGACGAAGCCGGCGCTCTCCAGCAGCGGCCGGGCCTGGCGGGTGATATCGGTGGCCAGCGCCGTGGTCACCAGGTTTAGCGCACGGCGACCGATCCCGGCGGGATGGGCGTCGGGCTGGAACTTGTCCATCACGCACAGCTGGCCGTCGCGGGTCAGTACGCGGTGGGCCTCGGCCAGGCCGCGTGCCGGGTCCGGCATCACCGCCACGATCAGGTGCATCACCACCACGTCGAAGTGGCCGTCGGGGTAGTCGAGGTCGGCGGCGTCCATGCTGTATGCGGCGACATCGAGGTGCAGCGCCTCGGCGCGACGCGCGATGCGCTTGACCATGGCCGGCGCCAGGTCGGTGGCGTGGATCTCGACGTTGCGCGGCAGGAAGGGCAGGTCGAGCCCGGTGCCGGCGCCCACCAGCAGCACCCGCATGCCGGGCGTCCAGGTCACCTGCTCCAGCGACTGGCGCCGCGCGCGGCGGAAGGCGCGTCCGGCGACCAGGTCGTAGACCGGCGCATAGAGGCTGTAGCGCAGCCGATTCCAGGCGGTGGTGTTGAGCATGGTGACGCCCTCGCACATGCGGAAACTGACCGTTAGTCTAACCGCTTTTCATAATTCGCCGTCCCATTGCTGAAAGCCCGGCGTGACGACGGCGCCGTATACTCGTTGTATCAATCGATCCCCGTGGATGGAGACCCTCATGAGCCAGACCCCGACCCGCAGCGACTTCGACCGTTACATGACGCCCAACTATTCGCCGCAGCAGGTGATCCCGGTGCGCGGCGAGGGTAGCCGCCTATGGGACCAGCAGGGCCGTGAGTACATCGACTTCGCCGGCGGTATCGCGGTCAACTCGCTGGGGCACTGCCACCCGGTGCTGGTCAACGCCCTCAAGGCCCAGGCCGACAAGCTCTGGCACCTCTCCAACGTCTACACCAACGAGCCGGCGCTCAAGCTCGCCCGCGCTCTGGTCGAGCGCACCTTCGCCGACAAGGTGTTCATGTGCTCCTCCGGCGGCGAGGCCAACGAGGCGGCGCTCAAGCTGGCGCGGCGCTGGGCGGTGGACCACCACGGCGAGCACAAGGACAAGATCATCTCCTTCTCGCAATCCTTCCACGGGCGCACCTTCTTCACCGTCAGTGTCGGCGGCCAGCCCAAGTACTCCCAAGGCTTCGGCCCGGTGCCCGGCGGTATCCTGCACGCCACCTACAACGACCTCGACAGCGTGCGCGCGCTGGTCGGCGATGACACCTGCGCGATCATGGTCGAGCCGATGCAGGGCGAGGGCGGTATCGTCCCCGCGACCCAAGAGTTCCTGCAGGGCCTGCGCGATCTCTGCGACGCCCATAATGCCCTGCTGGTGTTCGATGAAGTGCAGACCGGCGCCGGACGCTGCGGCGAGCTCTACGCCTACAAGAACTATGGCGTGGTTCCCGACATCCTGACCAGCGCCAAGTCGCTGGGCGGCGGCATTCCGGTGGGCGCGATGCTGACCACCGATGCGATTGCCACCTCGCTGGCCGTCGGCACCCACGGCTCCACCTACGGCGGCAACCCGCTGGCTTCGGCGGTGGCCTTGGCAGCCATCGAATTCATCGATACGCCGGAGGTGCTGGCAGGGGTGAAGAAGCGCCACGAGCTGTTCCGCGAGCACCTCGAGACCATCAACCGCAAGCACGGGGTGTTCCAGGAGATCCGCGGCATGGGCCTGCTGATCGGCGCGCAGATGGCGCCAGCCTACCAGGACCAGGCCAAGGACATCCTGCCGCTGGCCATCGACGAGGGCCTGATGGCGCTGATCGCCGGCCCCAACGTGCTGCGCATGGCGCCGTCGCTGGTGATTCCCGAGGCCGATATCGAAGAGGGCATGGCGCGCCTCGAGCGTGCCATCGCCAAGTTGGTGGCCAAGGCGTGAGCCGAGTGCCCGCCCCATCGTCTCGCTCAGGAGGACACGCCATGCTGGTCGTTCGTCCCGCCCGCGCGGCTGACCTGCCGGCCCTGGAGCGTCTCGCCGGCAGCGCCACGCCGCGCCTGACCAACCTGCCGGCGCACCGCGACCGTCTCGAGGAGCGCATCACCCGCTCCCAGCGTGCCTTCAGTCGTGCAGTGGAGTTCCCCGGCGACGAGCACTACACCTTCGTGCTCGAGGACCGCGAGCGCGGCGAGGTGGTGGGCACCGCCACCATCCGCGCCCAGGCCGGCGCCAACGAGGCCTACTACACCTATCGCCAGGAGACCCTGATTCACGCCTCGCAGCAGCTCAACGTACGCCGCGAGGTGCAGACCCTGTCGCTGTCCCACGAGGTCTCCGAGGCGACCCTGCTGTGCGCGCTGTCGCTGGATCCCCGCTACCAGGGCACCAGCGCGGTGAGCCTGCTGCGCCGCGCGCGGCTGATGTTCATCGCCCAGTACCCGGAGCGCTTCGCCGAGATCCTCGCCGTGGCCTTCCCGGGCTACCTGGACGGCGACGGCGAGTCGCCGTTCTGGAACAGCGTCGGCCGCCACTTCTTCGTGCGCGGCTACCAGGAGATGAATCATATCGCCGGGGTGCGCTCGAAGAGCTTCATCGCCGAAGTGATGCCGCAGTTCCCACTCTACCTGCCGCTGCTCACGCCCCAGGCGCGGGCCGCCATTGGCCGTGAGCATCCGTACCACGAGCCAGCCCTGGAGGAGATGCTGGCCGAGGGCTTCGTGCGCTCGCGGCATGTCGATATCTTCGACGCCGGGCCGGTGGTCAAGGCCGAGCGCGCGCGCCTCGAGTCGTTCCGGCGCGCCGCCTGGCACCCAGTGCGGGTGCGCCCGGCGCATACCCTGCCCGACGCCGAGCCGGCAATGATCGCCAACCAGCAGCTCGCCGATTTTCGCTGCGTGGTGGCGCGCTATGCGCTGTCGCCCACCGGGCAGCTGATGCTGTCACCCGAGCATGCCGAGATTCTCGGTGTGGAAGAGGGCCGCGCAGTACTGGCCGCTCCCCTGGCGCTGCCCGCCGCCATCGATGCACTCGACGAGGGAGAACTGTGATGCACATTCGTCCGATTGCCCGCGGCGACCTCGACGGCCTCCAGGCGCTGGCCCAGCAGACCGGCGTGGGCTTCACCTCGCTGCCCGATAACCGCGACTTCCTGGCCAGCAAGATCGAACTGGCGGTCAGTGCCTTCGAGGAGCGCACGCCGGCGGACGACCGGCTCTACTTCTTCGTGCTCGAGGACGACACCAGCGGCGAGCTGGCCGGCTGCTGTGCCATCGAGGGGCAGGTCGGCCGCGAGGTGCCGTTCTACAACTACCGGCTAGGTACCCTGGCGCACTCCTCGGTGCAGCTCGACCTGCACCGTACCATCGACACCCTGTTCCTGAGCTCCGACCACACCGGCGATGCCGAGGTGTGCTCGCTCTATCTGCGCCCTGAGTATCGCCGCCACCGCAACGGTGCGCTGCTCTCCAAGGCGCGCTGGCTGTTCATGGCGCAGTTCCGCGACCGTTTCCCGGCCAAGGTGCTGGCGGAGATGCGCGGGGTCTTCAACGAGGCCGGCATCAGCCCGTTCTGGGAGTGCCTGGGCAGCCACTTCTTCCCCATGGACTTCAACGAGGCCGACCGCCTGACGGGGCTGGGGCAGAAGAGCTTCATCGGCGAGCTGATGCCCAAGTTCCCGATCTACACCACCTTCATGAGTGAGGAGGCGCGGGCCTGCATCGGCGAGGTCCACGAGCACACCCGTCCGGCGCTGGAGATGCTCAAGAAGGAGGGCCTGCGCTGGGAGGGCTATATCGACATCTTCGACGGCGGCCCCACGGTGGAGGCCTATATCGACGATGTGCGCGCGGTGCGCGATTCGCGGCTGTGCCAGGTCGAGGTCACGTCCCAGGCCGCCAGCAGCGAGCGCCACACCTGGCTGGCATCGACCACCGGGATGCTCGATTTCCGCGCCGCCTGGGTCGGCCGCGGCCCCGACGAGAACGGGGTGATCGTTCTTACCGAGGAGGAGGCGCAGCGACTAAACGTCGGTGCCGGCGATTCCCTCCGTCTACTCGAAACCTAGGAGATGCATATGCAAGCCAAACAGCAGCTGCTGATCGGCGGCGCCTGGGTCGACGGCGACGCGGAGCGGTTCGCCAAGCTCGACCCGGTGTCCCACCAGGAACTCTGGCAGGGTGCCAGTGCCGGCGCCACCCAGGTCGAGGCCGCCGTGGCCGCGGCGCGGCAGGCCTTCCCCGGCTGGGCGCGCACGCGTTTTGCCGAGCGCCAGGCGCTGGTCGAGCGCTTCCGCGGCGTGCTCGAGAGCCACCGCGAGGATCTGGCCACCGCGATTGCCGGCGAGACCGGCAAGCCGCTGTGGGAGGCGCGCACCGAGATTGGCGCCATGATCGGCAAGGTGGCGCTGTCGATCAGCGCCTACCACGAGCGCACCGGCGAGCGCGAACGCGACCTGGGCGGGACCCACGCCGTGCTGCGCCACCGCCCCCACGGCGTGATGGCGGTGTTCGGCCCCTATAATTTCCCCGGCCACCTGCCCAACGGACACATGGTGCCGGCGCTGCTGGCCGGCAACACGGTGGTCTTCAAGCCCAGCGAACAGACCCCGCTGACCGCCGACCTGGTGCTGCAGTGCTGGCGTGAGGCCGGCCTGCCCGCGGGCGTCATCAACCTGGTGCAGGGCGCCGCGCCGGTGGGCCAGGCGCTGGCCGCCAGCCGCGACATCGACGGCCTGCTGTTCACCGGCAGCGCCAAGGTCGGCGGCATGCTGCACCAGCAGTTCGCCGGCCAACTGGACAAGATCCTGGCCCTGGAGCTGGGTGGCAATAACCCGCTGGTGATCCGCGACGTGCCCGACCAGGATGCCACGGTGCTGACCATCCTGCAGTCGGCGTATCTCTCCGCCGGCCAGCGCTGCACCTGTGCGCGGCGGCTAATGGTGCCCGACGGCGAGGTCGGCGACCGGCTGATCGAGGCGCTGGTGTCGGCCATTGACAAGCTCCGGGTGGGCGGCCAGTTCAGCGAACCGGCGCCGTTCTACGGCGGGCTGGTCAGCGTCGCCGCCGCCGACGGCCTGCTCAAGGCCCAAGACGACCTGGAGGCGCTGGGCGGCACGCTGCTGTCGCGCATGCGGCGCCTGGAGGAGAACACCAGCCTGCTGAGCCCGGCGCTGATCGACGTGACCGGCCTCGCGCTACCCGACGAGGAGCACTTCGGGCCGCTGTTGAAGGTATACCGTTATAAAGACTGGGACGAAGCGGTCACTATCGCCAACGACACCCGCTACGGCCTCTCCGCCGGGCTGATCGGCGGCAGCCGCGACGACTGGGACGACTTCCTGCTGCGCATCCGCGCCGGCATCGTCAACTGGAACCGCCAGACCACCGGCGCCTCCGGCGACGCGCCCTTCGGCGGCGTCGGCGATAGCGGCAACCATCGGCCCAGCGCCTATTACGCGGCGGACTACTGTGCCTACCCTGTGGCCTCGATGGAGAGCGAGGATCTGCAGCTGCCGGACCAGCTGCCGCCGGGGGTGGTGCTATGAGCGACGCTTCGAGCCTGGACGTCCGCGAGGTCAACTTCGACGGCCTGGTGGGCCCTACCCACAACTACTCCGGACTGGCGCTGGGCAACGTGGCCTCGATGAGCCACGGCGGGCTGGTCTCCAATCCCCGCGAAGGGGCGCTGCAGGGGCTGGCCAAGATGAAGTCGCTGCTCGACGCCGGCTACGCCCAGGGGGTACTGCCGCCCCAGCAGCGCCCCGACCTGGGCGCGCTACGTGCGCTGGGCTTCAGCGGCACGCCCCACGAGGTGTTGACCCGTGCCGCCCGCGAGGCGCCGCAGCTGCTGCGTGCGGTGTGTTCGGCGTCGAGCATGTGGACCGCCAATGCCGGCACCGTGACGCCTAGCGTCGATGCCGCGGACGGGCGGATGCACTTTACCCCGGCCAACCTGCAGTCGAGCTTCCATCGCTATCTGGAGCCTGAGACCACCGGTCGCGTGCTGGCGGCGATCTTCAACGATCCGCGCCACTTCGCCCACCACCCGGTGCTGCCGGCGACCCCGGCGTTTTCCGACGAGGGCGCGGCCAACCACACGAGGCTCGCCGGCGAGCACGGCGAGCCAGGCGTGCACCTGTTCGTCTACGGCCGCCAGGCCTTCGGCGGCGACCCGGCCCATGAGCCCAAGCACTTTCCAGCGCGCCAGACGCTGGAGGCCAGCCAGGCGGTAGCCCGCCAGCACGGCCTCGGCGAGGCCCAGACGGTATTCGCCCAGCAGCACCCCGCGGCCATTGATGCCGGCGTGTTCCACAACGACGTGATCGCAGTGGGCAATGGCCCGGTATTGCTCTACCACGAGATGGCCTTCCGCGACGAGCAGGCGACCCTCGACGCCCTGCGTGCCAAGCTGGCCACGCCGCTGATTCCGGTGCGCGTGCCGCGCGAGGCGGTGAGCCTCGACGATGCCGTCGGCTCCTACCTGTTCAACTCCCAACTGCTCTCCAATCCCGACGGCTCGATGACCCTGGTGGTCCCTGGCGAGTGCCAGGAGAACGAGGCGGTATGGCGCACCATCCAGGACCTGCTGCTGGCGGGCCACAACCCCATCGGCGAGGTGCTGGTCAAGGACGTCAAGCAGAGCATGCGCAACGGCGGCGGCCCCGCCTGCCTGCGCCTGCGGGTGGCGCTCAGCGCCGCCGAGCGCCAGGCCCTGTGCGGCCGGGTGCTGCTCGACGAGGCGCTCTATACCGAGCTTACCGCCTGGGTCGAGCGCCACTACCGTGACCGCCTGGCGCCGAACGACCTCGCCGACCCGCAGCTCGCCGAGGAGACCCTGGCGGCGCTGGATGAGCTAACGCAGATCCTGCAGATCGGCTCGGTGTATCCGTTTCAGTTGGGGTAATACGCAATCGATCATGACGCCCCGGCCCGCCTACTGGCGGGCCGGGGCCTTTGTGGTTACCGTAAGGCTCTCATGTATTGGTGACCCAGGGAGCGCCGAGATGGCGGAAGCACTGATGATCGAGCGACTGAGCGCCGATTCGCCCCATGTCGCCATGGTGGCGGAATGGACCCATGCCGCCTGGGGGCATCTCAACCCCGGCATGACCCTCAATGATGCCATCGAGCGCCTGCGCGGAGAGTGCGGTGCGGTGGGCGTGCCCTCGGTGTTCGTCGCCATGCATGACGGCGTGCCGGTGGGCACGGCCAGCCTGGTGGTCGACGATATGAGCGACCGCCCCGATCTCTCCCCCTGGCTGGCCTCGGTCTTCGTGCTGCCCGAGTGGCGTGGCCGAGGCATCGCATCGTCGCTGGTGCAGCGGGTCGAGGCCGAGGCGCGAGACACGGGTATCGCGGTTTTTCATCTCTACACGCCGGATCAGCAGGCGCTCTATGCACGGCTGGGCTGGCAGGCGGTGGAGGAGCGCGACTATCGCGGCGAAGCGGTGACGATCATGCGCCGCCGCTTCGATGCAGACACTCCCTGATCGGGCGCGGTCCCAATGGCATCAGCATTATAATTGTAATGGCGGTAGACACTGACGCGGCTCATGCTGAAGGCATCGTTCATCATGCCGAGAGAGACTGCATGCCCGCGCCCCATCGCATGACCGCTACCCAACTGCTCGCCGCCTACCGCGACAAGTCACTGTCGCCACTCGACTACGCCGAGTCGTTGATCGCCCATATCGAGCGCTGGGAGCCCCATCTCAACGCCCTCTATGCCTACCGTCCCGAGGCCTTTCTCGCGGCGGCGCGCGCCTCCAGCGAGCGCTGGGCGCGGAGTGAGCCGCGGGGCGCCCTGGATGGCGTGCCGGTGACACTCAAGGAGCTGATCGCCACCCGTGGCCTGCCGGTGCCGGGGGGCACGGGGCTCGGCGAGCAGCCCAAGGCCAGTGAGGATGCGCCCCCCGCGGCGCGCCTGGCCGAAGACCATGCCCTGCTGGTGGCCAAGACCACCTGCCCTGATTACGGCATGCTCTCGTCGGGGCTCTCCTCCTTTCACGGCTTGACCCGTAACCCCTGGAACCTGGCGTGCAATACCGGCGGCTCGAGTTCCGGGGCAGGGGCGGCGGCAGCGGCCGGCTATGGCCCGCTGCACCTGGGCACCGATATCGGCGGTTCGATACGCCTGCCGGCGGCCTGGTGTGGGGTGGTGGGCTTCAAGCCGACCCTGGGGCGGATCCCCATCGATCCTTACTACGTGGGGCGCTGTGCCGGCCCCATGACGCGCAGCGTCGACGACGCCGCGCTGATGATGACGAGCCTGGCGCGCACCGACCGTCGCGATGCCATGCGCCTGCCGCCGGAGAGCATCGACTGGACGGATCTGCGCCTGGAACTGAAGGGGTTACGGCTAGGGGTGATGCTGGAGGCGGGGTGCGGTCTGCCGCTGGAAGCGCCGCTACGCCAGGCCGTGGAGTCCGCGGCGCAGCATCTGGAGGCCGCCGGGGCGACCCTGGTGTCGCTGGCGCCGGTACTGACCCGGGAGATGCTCGATGGCCTGGATCGCTTCTGGCGGGCGCGTCAGTGGAGCGAACTGGAGGCGCTTACGCCGGCGCAGCGCGAGCGGGTGCTGCCGGCGATTATTGCCTGGGCCGAGGATGGCGCGCGCTTGAGCGGCGTCGAGGCGGTGCGCGGTTTCCAGCAGACCCTGAACATGCGCCGCGCGACCGAAGCGGTGTTCGAGCAGGTGGATGCGGTGATCTCGCCGACCACGCCCAACGTGTCGTTCCCGGCCGACTGGGTCTCACCCACCAACGACCCCCTGCGTCCCTTCGAGCATATCGCCTATACGCTGCCGTGGAACATGGGCGAGCAGCCGGCGATATCCCTCAATGCCGGTTTCAGCGGCGAGGGCATGCCGCTGGGGGTGCAGTTGATCGGGCCGCGCTTCGCCGATCACCTGGTGCTCAAGCTGGCCAAGGCGCTCGAGGAGCGGCTGGACGTGGCACCGCGCTGGCCATCGCTCCCTTGAGCCGAGGGCTTGCTGGGGGCCAGCGGACCGTCCTCAGTAGTAGAGCGCTAGATACAGCGCGGCCGGGCAGTTGCCCGGCCGCGTCGTCTTAGCCTGTTGCGAGGCTCAGCTGCCGCTGGCGGCACCGCCGACCACGCCGCCGCGCAGTCCGTCCGTCTTGCCGCTGCTGCGCAGGTGCTTGCCCACCGCGTCTTCCGGTGTGCCGGCCAGGTCGCGGAACATGCCCATCGAGCCGAGCAGGGCGCTGGACTCGTAGGGTACGAAGACCCGCTCGCCGTCCTTGGCCATGGTCGGCAGCGCCTTGATATAGCTCTGGCCGAGCAGATAGCCGACCACGGTCTGCTTGTTCTCCTCGCTGTCGCCAATGGCGTTGAGCACCAGCTTGATCGACTCCTGCTCGCCCTGGGCGCGCAGGATGGCCGACTCCTTGTCGCCCTCGGCGTTGAGGATCGACGACTCGCGCTGGCCCTGGGCCTTGGCGATGGCTGCCGACTTTTCGCCTTCGGCTTCGGTCACCGTGGCGCGACGCTTGCGCTCGGCGGCCATCTGCAGGCGCATGGCGGTCTCGACTTCCTCGGGCATGGCGATGTCCTGCACCTCGACCCGCGACAGCTTGACACCCCACTTGGAGGCCGGCTCCTCCATGGCGCTCTGGATCTCGTTGTTGACCTCGGCGCGGGACTCGAACAGCTTGTCGAGCTCCATCTTGCCGACCACCGAGCGCAGCGTGGTCTTGGCCAGTACTTCCACCGCCTGGCTCATGTTCTCGACTTCATAGACGGCACGCTTGGGGTCGATGATCTGGTAGTAGAGGGCGCCGTTGATGCGCACCGTGACGTTGTCGGTGGTCACCACCGGCTGGCCGGGGAAGTCCATCACCGTCTCGCGGCGATCGATGCGGATCTCGTCGCTGGTGATGGCGTGGTAGTCATCGCCCATCTTGCGGTAGCGGATCATGGTGATGGCGCGGGGCTGGTCGATGAACGGGATGATGATATTGATGCCGCTCTCCAGCACGCGGTGAAACGAGCCGAGGCGCTCGATCACCATGACCTCGGACTGGCGAACGATCACTAGCCCCTTGACGACGATCAGGATGCCGATAAAGACGACGATCAGGGCCAGTATCAGGCCCGGGCTCACGGGTAAATCCATGTTCAGTGCTCCTTGGGTGATGCAATGGTGACGATGGCGGTAGTGCCATCGAATTCCTTGAAGACCACGGCGGTGCCCAGCGGCAGCTCGGTGGCGGCGCTTTCCTGCACGCGCAGGCGGTAGAAATCGCCGTTGACCTTGATGCCGGTGGCGCCGTCGTAGTCGCGAATCAGGGTGCGGTAGACACGGCCTTTCTCGACCCCGGTGCCGGTGGTGCCGTAGGCCACGCCGCGCGGCGTGAACCATGGGCGGATGAACTTGATCGCCAGCGGCACCAGCACGCCGGCGGCGATGGCCAGGCCGATCAGCTGCCAGGCCAGCGGCAGGCCGAACCAGGCCAGCAGGGCGGCCACCAGTGCCGCAAGGCCCAGTGCCAGAAGCACCATGGCGCCGGAGGTGAGTTCGGCAAGCGCCAGCAGTAGGCCAAGCGCCAGCCACAGCAAGGCTGGGTTCCAGTCCATGGGGTTCCTCCTTGTGGCCAGAAGCGGCCCCCATGGTACTGCATTGGGGCGCAGCGGGGGGCATTTGTCGGGGGCGGGGCAACATGGCATGGTCAGGTCTCAGTTTCAGGAGCCCCACGCATGACGCAGCGCTTCTCGCCCCGCCAGGCCTACGATGATGCCGTGGCGCATCTCGACTTTGCCGCCGATGCCGCCCAGGCGCATGCCGCGGACGTCCTCGATGCCTGCTATCGGGCGCTACATGACGAAAGCGCTCGACCCAGCGGCGTCTATCTGTGGGGGCCGGTGGGGCGCGGCAAGACCTGGCTGATGGACCGCTTCCACGCCTCGCTTGCGGTGCCCGCGCGGCGCCAGCACTTTCACCACTTCATGCGCTGGGTGCACCGCCGCCAGTTCCAGCTCAGCGGCACGCCGGACCCGCTCACGGTGATGGCCCGCGAGCTGCGCGAGGAGGTCCAGGTGCTGTGCCTGGATGAGCTGTTCGTCAGCGACATCGCCGACGCCATGCTGCTCGGCCGGCTGATGCAGGCGTTGTTCGACGCCGGAGTGGTGCTGGTCACCACCTCCAACCAGCCGCCGAATCAGCTGTATGCCGAGGGCTACAATCGCGAGCGCTTCCTGCCGGCGATCGCCGCCATCGAGCGGCATCTGCAGGTCGTGGCGATGGATGGAGGCTGCGATCACCGCGAGCATCCGGGTCGCGCCGAGCCGCGCTTCTGGGTGCGGGCGCCGCAGCGTTTGGCCCGGGTCTTTGCCGAGCTTAGCAACGGCCAGTCGACCAGCAGCGAGCCCCTCGACCTGGGTGGGCGCGCCATCGAGGTGGAAGCGCGCAGCGAGGCGGTGCTGTGGTGTCGCTATGCGGCGCTCTGCGAGCAGCCGCTGGGGGCGCTGGACTTCATCGGCCTGTGCGACCGCTTTGGGGACATCCTGGTCGGCGGGGTGCCGGCCATGGGCGGCGCAGCCGGCAACCCGCTCGAGGAGGCCAAGATCGAAGACCTGGGGCCGGATACCGCCGGCGGTGGCGTGCGGCGCGGCTTTTCACGGCAGGATGACGGCGCGCGACGCTTCATCGCCCTGGTCGATGAGTGCTACGACCGCGGCGTGCCGCTGTATATCGAGGCGCAGGTGCCCATCGAGGAGCTTTATGCCCAGGGTGAACTGAGCTTTTCCTTTCGCCGCGTGGCCAGCCGTCTCAAGGAGATGCAGCTGGCCCGCTTCGGTGCTGCACCTCAGCGCTCCGGTGCCAGCGCCTAGCGCTCAGGCGCCTCGGTCTGGCCGCGAATCTCGCCGGTCTCGTCGCGGTAGGTGCCGGGACGCTGCTGCTCGCCGGGGCTGTCTTCCTGGGGCACGCCCCACATGGTTTCGCGGCTGCCGTCGGGGAAGGTGTTAACGGTGCAACCTGCCAGTATGACCAGGGTCAATGTCAGGCCGCACAGCTGCGGTAGGGTAGATGTCAGGCGGCGCATGGTCAGGCTCCGAGGATGGATGCAATGCCGCTAGCATGCGGCTGCGGGGGCCAGGATTTCAAGCCTGCTGCTGCCTGGCCGTTGCCCTGCTGGTCTGCTTGACCTGTGGGCGGCCCACAGCTTTTACATTGATGGCCTGACACGATGCGTTTCAGGAGCCAGGAGTTTTTCATGATGCGATCTACCCAGACCGAACCCCGTACCGCTACCTATGATGCCGATACCTCCCGCCGGCCGCTGGCCCTGCTGCTGGGCAGCCTGGGGGTGGCCGCGGTGCTGGCGCTGAGCCCGCTGGCCGAGGCAGGCAGCCACGAGCACGACCATGGCCATGGCGATGAGCACGCCCACGACGATCATCAGATGGATGACCAGGAGCACGCCGACGACCCCGCGGTAAAGGCCTACCGCGAAGCCAACGAGCGCATGCACGAGGGCATGATGGTCGGCTTCACCGGCGATGCCGACGTCGACTTCGCCCGCGGCATGATCCCGCACCACCAGGGCGCCATCGACATGGCCAATATCGTCCTTGAACACGGCGAGGACGAGGCGCTGCAGCAGCTGGCCCGCGAGATCATCGACGCCCAGGAGGAGGAGATCGCCTTCCTCGAAGCCTGGCTCGAGGAGCACGGCCACTGACGCTTTCGCCACGCTTTGCCGACTGATACGACGCCCGCTGCAGCGGGCGTCGTCGTTTGCGGCTGCGCCATCTACGCCCCACGCTTACGCCACCCCTACGCCCCCCGAGGAGGAGCCATCCCACGCGTCGATTGGCGAGGCTAGTCGGGTCAACGATACTTTCTCGATAACAACAATGGGGCATGACCTATGCATACCGTTCTCAATCGCCGCCTCACGCCGCTGCTCGCCGCCACCCTGCTGGGCGCCGCTGCCGCGCCGGCACTGGCCTTCGACGACGACCGCCTGACCATCTGGATGGGCGACAACAAGGGCCAGGACGGCATTCGCGAGGTGGCGGCCCAGTTCACCGACGAGACCGGCATCGAGGTCGAGGTGGTCTTTCCCGATAACCTCACCGACCGCTTCCAGCAGGCCGCCGGCAGCGGCCAGGGGCCCGATATCGTGATCTGGGCCCACGACCGCCTCGGCGAGTGGGCCCAGAGCGGCCTGCTCACGCCGCTCTCACCCGGCGACGGCTTCCGCGCCGACTACTTCGACTTCACCTGGGATGCCACGCTGTGGAATGGCGACACCTACGGCTACCCGGTCTCGGTGGAGTCGCTGGGGCTGATCTACAACAAGGCGCTGGTCGACGAGGCGCCGCAGAGCTTCGCCGAGCTGGTGGCGCTGGACGCCGAGCTTGCCGAGCAGGGCAAGAAGGCGATCCTGTTCGACTACAGCGAGCCCTACTACGGCTGGCCGCTGCTCGCCGCCAACGGCGGCTACCCCTTCAAGCAGACCGAGGAGGGCTTCGACGTCAGCGATATCGGCGTCAACAATGAGGGTGCCGTGCAGGGCGCCGAGCTGCTGGTTGAGCTGATCGACAGCGGCGTGCTGCCCCGCGGCACCGATTACAGCATCGCCGACACCCGCTTCAACCGCGGCGAGGTGGCCACCATGATCAGCGGCCCCTGGGCCTGGCCAAACCTGGAGCGCAGCGGCATCGACTACGGCGTGGCGTTGCTGCCCAAGGTCGGCGACGAGCGCGCCCGGGCCATGTATGGCGTGATGACGGCGATGATCAATGCCGCCTCGCCCAACGACTTCCTGGCGGTGGAATTCCTCGAAAGCTACCTGCTCAGCGAGGCCGGCATGCGCACCTTCAACAGCGACGGCTCGCTGGGGGCGGTGGCGCATATCGCCTATCAGGAAGAGTTGGAAAGCGACGCCAATATCGCCGCGACCCTGGCCAACGCCGAGATCGGCATGCCGATGCCCAATATTCCCGAGATGGGCGCCTTCTGGGCCGCCATGGAGCCGGCGCTGCAGAATATCGGCAGCGGCCGCCAGTCGCCACGGGAAGCCCTCGACGCCGCGGCGCGCCGCATGCGCCAGTAAGTCTACCCGACGCCCATGGCCGGCGGCACCCATGCCGCCGGCCCGCTCCCGCAGGATATCGACATGTATACGACCAACGCTTCCCGAGGCCTGCCGCGACACCGTTCGCGGCATGTCGCCGAGCGCTATACCCGCTGGGCCATGCGCGGCCTGGTAGCGGCCCTGGTGCTGACCCTGATGTGGCTGGTGCTGGCCTTTCATCTCAACGGCCAGTGGATGTTCGCGCTGCTGTTCCTGGTGCTTGGCGCCTCGCTGGCGGTGGTGTTCACCAAGCGCACCCTGATGAGCCACCGCTACATCTTTCCGGCAGTGGCGGGGCTCGGGGTGTTCGTGATCTTCCCGCTGCTCTATACCATCGGCATCAGCTTCAGCAACTACAGCTCCAGCAACCTGCTCAGCGAAGACCGGGTGCGCGGTCAGCTGCTGGCGCGGACCTATCAGGAGGAGGGTGCTTCCTTCACCTTCCAGGCCTATCGCGAGGGTGACCGGGTGCGGCTCACCCTGGAGCGCGAGGGGGAGCCCCCGCTGGAGGGCGAGGCCGATGCCGAACTGGAGGCCGCCCTGGAGGGGGCCACCCGCTTCATCAGTGGGCCCCTCGACCTCGACGACGACGCCACCCGGCGCATCGAGATCGAGCCGCTGCACCAGGCCCTCGACGCCGAGCCGCTCGAGATGCGCGAGGTGATCGCCGCCCGCGACGCCCTGCAGGCGCTGCGCCTGGTGACCCCGGAAGGCCTGGAACTGCGCATGGCGGGGCTGCGCCACTTCGCGCCCATGCTCGACCGCTATGAGGCCAGCGATGACGGCTCGCTCCATGATCGCCGCGACGACCGGGTGCTGACGCCGGACCGCGAGACCGGCTTCTTCGTCAGCGACGATGGCCAGCGCATCACCCCCGGCTGGCCGGTGGCGGTGGGCCTGGACAACTACAAGCGGATCTTCGCCGACCCGGATATCCGCGGCCCCTTCATGCAGATCTTTGTCTGGACCTTCGCCTTCGCCGGTCTCACCGTGCTGTTCACCCTGGTCGTCGGTTTCACCCTCGCCTCGCTGCTGCAGTGGGACCAGCTGCGCGGCAAGGCGATCTACCGCACGCTGCTGATCCTGCCCTACGCGGTGCCGGCGTTCATCTCGATCCTTATCTTCAAGGGCATGTTCAACCAGCACTTCGGCGAGGTGAACATGATCCTCGACGGGGTGTTCGGCATCCGCCCCGAGTGGTTTACCGACCCGTGGCTGGCGCGCAGCATGCTGTTGATCGTCAATACCTGGCTCGGCTACCCCTATATGCTACTGCTGTGCATGGGCCTGATCCAGTCGATCCCCCGCGATCTCTACGAGGCCTCGGCGGTGGACGGCGGGGGGCCGCTCACCAACATGCTGACCATCACCCTGCCGCTGATCCTCAAGCCCCTGACGCCGCTGCTGATCGCCGCCTTCGCCTTCAACTTCAACAACTTCGTGCTGATCGCCCTGCTCACCGGCGGTAACCCCGATATCCTCGGCGCCAGCACCCCGGCGGGCACCACCGACCTGCTCGTCAGCTACACCTACCGCATCGCCTTCCAGGATGCCGGCCAGGACTTCGGGCTGGCGGCGGCCATCGCCACCCTGATCTTCCTGCTGGTGGCGGGCATGTCGCTGCTCAATCTGCGCCTGTCCAAGGTCAAGGTCTGATAAGGAGAAACCGTCATGGCCATGGTTCAACCCCGCTCGATCCGCGCCCGCCGTCTGGGCGCGCATCTCGCCCTGATCGGCTTCGTCTCGCTGATCGTCTTTCCGCTGCTGCTGGTGATCTCGATCTCGTTTCGCGAGGGCAACTTCGCCACCGGCAGCCTGATCCCCGAACGCTTCTCGCTGGAGCACTGGTCGCTGGCGCTGGGCATCCCCTGGGAGCGTGCCGACGGCAGCGTGGTCCAGCCGCCGTTCCCGGTACTGCTGTGGCTGTGGAACTCGATCAAGGTGGCGGTGGTGTCGTCGCTGCTGATCCTGATGCTCGCCACCACCAGCGCCTACGCCTTCGCGCGCATGCGCTTCAAGGGCAAGGCGCCGCTCCTCAAGGGCATGCTGATCTTCCAGATGTTCCCGGCGGTGCTCTCGCTGGTGGCGCTCTACGCGCTGTTCGACCGCCTCGGCCAGCTGGTGCCGTGGCTTGGCATCAACACCCACGGGGCGTTGATCGTCGCCTCACTGGGCGCCGTGGCGCTGCATATCTGGACCATCAAGGGCTACTTCGAGTCCATCGACGGCTCGCTAGAGGAGGCCGCCATGGTCGACGGCGCCAGCACCTGGCAGGCGTTCCGCTATATCCTGCTGCCGCTGTCGGTGCCGATTCTGATGGTGGTGTTCATTCTCGCCTTCGTGATGAGCATCATGGAGTACCCCATGGCCTCGGTGCTGCTGGTCGACGAGCACAAGCTGACGCTCGCCGTGGGTGCCCAGCAGTACCTGGCCGACCACAACCAGCGCTGGGGTAACTTCGCCGCCGCCGCGGTGCTCTCCGGCCTGCCCATCACCGTCGCCTTCCTGATCTGTCAGCGCTGGATCATCGGCGGGCTGACCGCCGGCGGCGTCAAGGGCTAGCGTTCCGCCTCGTTTCCTCGCCCTGAGCAGAGCCTTGCTCGACCCCGATCATATGATCGGGGTTCTTTTGGGTAGACGTTGAGGCAGGCAATAAATCGCCCCGGGCTGGATAAGCACCGGGGCGCAGGGTGGTGGTCGATCGGCGCTCAGTGGGTGACGCCGGGGATCTCCACCTGGCGAGGACAGGCGCTGCCGTCGGCGCCGAACAGGTGGCAGTGCTTGCCGTCAAGGCCGAGGGTGACGGCCTGGTGGTCGTCGAGATGGGCGAGGCCGTCGAGGCGCTGGGTTAGCGTCGCCTCGACCCCTTCCACCTGCAGGTGGGCGAGGGTCTCGTAGCCGAGCTTCTCGGCGACCATCAGGCGCGCCTGGAGCGTCGCCTCGGCCTGGTCCGGGGCGACGAAGTCCTCGGCGCGCACGCCCAGGGTGGCGCGCTCGCCAGCCTTGAGCCGGGCACCGTCGACGGCCACCTGGAGGGTGGCGCCGCCGGGCAGGCGCACCGCCGTATGCAGGCGACCGGGGTCGAGCACTTCGACGCTCAGGGTGTTGATGCGCGGTGAGCCGATGAATTCGGCGACCTCCAGGGTCCTGGGGAAGTGGTAGAGCGACAGCGGCGCGCCGACCTGGGCGATGCGGCCGCCTGAGAGCAGCACAATGCGGTCGGCCAGGGTCATCGCCTCGACCTGGTCGTGGGTGACGTAGATCATGGTCGCCTGCAGGCGCTTGTGCAGCTCGGCGATCTGCACCCGCATGTCGACCCGCAGCGCCGCATCCAGGTTTGAGAGCGGCTCGTCGAACAGGAACACCGCCGGCTCCTTGACCAGGGTGCGACCGATGGCGACCCGCTGGCGCTGGCCGCCGGAGAGGTCCTTGGGGCGGCGTTCGAGCAGTTCGCTGAGGTGCAGCATCTCGGCGGCGTGCTGCACGCGCCGGCGGATCTCGGCCTTGTCGGTGCGCGCCAGCTTGAGGCCGAAGGCCATGTTCTCCGCCACGCTCATGTGCGGATAGAGCGCGTAGGACTGGAACACCATGCCGATGTCGCGCTCCTGGGGCGGGATCTCGTTGATGCGCTCGCCGTCCAGGCACATCTCGCCCTGGGTGATGTCCTCCAGCCCGGCAATCATGCGCAGCAGGGTCGACTTGCCGCAGCCCGAAGGGCCGACGAAGACCACGAACTCGCCGTCCTCGATGGTCAGGTCGATATCTCGAGAGATCTCCACCTCGCCGAAGGCCTTGCCGATCCCTTCCAGTGTCAGGCGTCCCATGGGTTGTCCTCCGAGCAGCGCGCGATGGCAATGCCGTAAGCGGGTAGCGTCAGGGTGCCGTTCTGCCAGCGGCCGTTGACCAGCGGCGGAGCATCCGCCAGTGGCTCGGCGCTGGCCGGGGCGGCGACCTCGCAGGGCGTGGCGGCGAAGTTGAGGGCCACCAGCAGGCGTTCGCCCTGATAGCGTCGTTCGAAGCGCATCACCTCGCCCTGCAGCGAATGGTAGCGCACGTCGCCCTTGACCAGCGCGGGCAGCCCGCGGCGGAAGGCCAGGAAGGCGCGGTAGGCGTTGAGCAGCGAGGCCGGGTCGTCATCCTGCCGGTCAACCGCCAGGTTGGCATGCTCGACGGGCACCGGCAGCCAGGGTGTGGCGCTGCTGAAGCCGGCGTACCGGGCATTGGCGACCCAGGGGTGAGGCGTGCGGCAGCCGTCGCGGCCCTTGTAGGCCGGCCAGAAGGTGATGCCGGCGGGGTCGACCAGCTGTTCGAAACTCAACTGGGCCTCGGGCAGCCCCAGTTCCTCGCCCTGGTAGAGGCAGACGCTGCCGCGCTGGGTGAGCAGGAAGGCCATGTAGAGGCGCAGCGCGGCGGGATTGTCGGCGGCCTGCCAGCGGGTGGCGAGACGCACTACGTCGTGGTTGCCCAGCGCCCAGCACGGCCAGCCGTCAGCGATGCGCCGCTCCATTTCGGTGAGGGTGTGCTGCAGGAAGGCCGGGTCGTGGCGCTCGCCGAGCAGGTCGAAGGAGTAGGCCATGTGCAGCCGCTTGCCGCCCTGGGTGTACTCGGCCATCACCCGCAGCGAGTCGTCGTCGCCGACCTCGCCGACGCTGGTGGTGCCGGGGTACTCGTCGAGCAGCGCGCGCAGCTTCTCGAGGAATATCAGATTGTCCGGCTGGGTCTTGTCGTGAAGGTGGTGCTGGAAGCCGTAGGGGTTGTCGGGGCGCACGCCGAGAAAGCCCTCTGCCAGGTCCTCGCGGGGCGGGTTGTCCTCGAGCTTGCCGTGGGTGCAGAAGTTGACCGCGTCGAGGCGGAAGCCGTCCACGCCGCGCTCCAGCCAGAAGCGCACCTCGCCGAGGATCGCCTCGATCACCGCCGGGTTGTGGAAGTTGAGATCCGGCTGGCTGGCCAGGAAGTTGTGCAGGTAGTACTGGCAGCGACGCGTGTCCCACTGCCAGCTCGAGCCGCCGAACACCGACTGCCAGTTGGTGGGCGGCGAGCCGTCGGCGCGGGCATCGGCCCACACGTACCAGTCCGCCTTGGGATTGTCGCGGCTGGCGCGGCTCTCGCTGAACCAGGCGTGCTGGTCGGAGCTGTGCGACAGCACCTGGTCGATGGTGACCCTGAGGCCGCGGGCGTGGGCCGCCTCCACAAGGCGGTCGAAGTCGTCGAGGCTGCCGAACATCGGGTCCACGTCGCGGTAGTCGCTGATGTCGTAGCCGAAGTCCTTCATTGGCGAGGTGAAGAAGGGTGACAGCCAGATGGCGTCGACGTTGAGGGAGGCGATGTAGTCGAGCTGGTCGATCACCCCCTGCAGGTCACCGATGCCGTCGCCGCGGCTGTCCATGAAGCTGCGCGGGTAGATCTGGTAGATCACCGCGCCGCGCCACCAGTCGGCCCCCTGGGGGCCTACGTAGCGAGAAGCCTGTGCCATGTGCGCATGTTCCTTGTTGTGGTTGATCGATAACCCGCGGCGCACAGCAGTGCTGCCGCGAGACTAGGCGTAATGGCCATGGTGCGCGGCACCGGCACGGGTGAAATCCTCCCGGCGGCGTAGGAGGCGGCGTAGAGGGGGGGAGGAGGCGCGGCTAGTCGCCCTGGATGTGTGCCAGCAGCTCGCCAGCCAGGGCGATGGCCTCATCGCGGCGGCGGATGTTCTGCTTCTGGTAGAGGCTGCGGATATGCGTCTTGACGGTGGTCGGCGCAACCGAGAGCTGCTCGGCGATCTGCTCGTTGGAGAGCCCGGCGTGGATCAGGCCAAGGATCTGCCATTCGCGACGGGTCAGCGGCGAGGTGCGAATCAGCTCGGGTACGTCGGGGCGGGCGACGATATCGGCGATGACCGCCTCGTCGAGCATCAGCCTCACGGCGTTGCCGAACTCACGCTGGCGCCCGGTCAGCTCGATCAGCCGCGTGGCGCGTTGGCAGGCCAGCTCGTCGAGTTCGCCGCCATCGAGCAGCGCCTGCAGCAGCTCGGACAGCGGTGGGCCGAGGCGCAGGAAGCTGCCGATCAGGGCGGTGCGCGAGGCGAGCGTCAGCGCCTGGTGGAGGTGCGCAAGGGCGGTGCTGCGGTCGTCGCGCTGCCAGGCCAAGGCGGTCAGACACAGCTGGTTGCGGTTGGCGTCGGTGACCAGGCCGAGCCGGGCGGTATGGGCCTCGAGCGGCTCGAGCAGCGCCTCGGCCTCGTCGCAGCGGCCGAGCAGGGTCAGGGCGCGGGCGTGGTTGCGCACGTTGCACTGAGCGAAGTGATTGCTGGCCCGTTCCGGCTCGGCGCGGGGCGCCTCCTGCAGCCAGCGCGCTACGGCGTCGAGGTCGTGGGTCGCTTGCCACCAGGCGAGCAGGGTGGCGTGGGCGTTGGCCACCCAGTCGATATGGTAGTCACCCTCGGCGAGAATCTTGCGCAGGCGGCGGATATGGTCGGCGCACTGGGCCTGGTCGCCGCGGCTCTGGGCCACCTTGGCGAGGCTGATATGGCACTGCAGGGTCCAGCGTTCGCCCTGGCCGTCGAGCACCGCGATGCCGGCCAGCGCCGCCTGCTCGGCGTCGTCGAGGCGGTGCCACTCCCACAGCAGCTGGCTGCGGATGCGGTAGAGAAATTCCGCTACCGGCAGCTGCGTCTGGCCACTCTGCTCGAGGTGGGCGAAGGCGCGCTCCTGGATGTCGTAGGCGGCCTGCAGGCGGCCCTGGGCGACCAGGGTCTCGGACTGATGGCACAGCGACCACAGCCGCAGCTGGGCGTCGCCGAGGCGAGCCGCCTCGCGTTCCACCTCGCGAATCCGCGTCAGCGACTCGTCGAGGTGGCCGAGCACGAAGCGCGCCTCGGTGAGGATCGCCGCGGCGGCCACCGGCGTCGAGGCCAGATAGCGGGCGGGCAGGCTCAGGGCCTGCTCGGCCAGCGGTGCGGCGCGCTCGGCGTCGCCCTGATTGATCGCCAACTGGGCGCGCAGGGTGGCGAATTCGGCGCCCAGTGCCTGCCACTCGGGGGCATCCAGTTGGGCCTCGATCCAGCCGATGGCGCGGGCGGTGAGGTCGAATTGGAACTGGGCGTGGGTCACCCAGCCGTAGAGCAGGGTCAGCTCGGGGGCGGCGACGATGCGCGTCTCGCCGAGCCGTGCCAGGGCCTCGGCGAGACGGGCGACATGACCGTTGGCCAGCAGCGTCGGACCATGGGCGACGAGCAGCGCGACGAGGTCTTCCGGGGCCTCGGCCTGGATCGCCTGATCGAGCGCCGCCGCCGCGTCGCCGAGCGCCAACCACGCCTGGCTGGCGCGGCGGTGCAGTTGGCGCTGGCTGTCGAGGCTCAGCTCATGGCGGCGATGACGCAGGTAGCCGGCGAACAGCCGCTGAAAGCGGTACCACTGCTGATGCGGGTCGAGCGCCTCGATGAACAGCCCGGCCTGTTCCAGGGCAGCGAGGCGCTGGGTCAGGCGCTCACCTTCCAGCAGCCGCGCCACCAGCGCCGGCGAGAAGCGCTCGAGCACGCCGAGCTGCAGTAGCAGGCGGCGGTCCTCGTCGTCGAGCTCGGCATCGAGCAGGTCGTCGAACCAGGCCACGAAGTCGGGGTGGGCGCCACTCAGGCGGTCGACCAGGGCGTCGAAGCCGGCCCGGGTGGTGGTGCGCTCGACCAGCCAGGTGAGCGCCATCACCCAGCCGCCGCTGCGGCGCAGGGCCCGCTCCAGGCTGACCCGGGTGGGGGGAAAGCTGAGTTGCTCGGCGCACAGGGTCTGTGCCTCCTCGACGTCGAAGGCCAGCTCGGCGAGGCCGATCTCCTCCAGCTCGCCGCGCAGACGCAGTGCCGCCAGGCCCAGGGCCGGGCGGGTGCGCGCGATCAGCGTCAGGGTAAGCCAGCGCGGCTGGTGGCGCAGCCACAGCTGCAGGGCGTCGAGGATCTCGGGGTCGCGCAGATGCTCGGCCTCGTCGAGCACCAGTCGCCGCGGTGTCAGCACCTCGGGCAGCGCCGCCAGCCACGCCTCGCACTGCTGGGCGAGGGGGGCTGCCGCGTCGAGGGCCGGCAGGGAGACGGCATCGTCCAGCAGCCTTTCCAGCGCGGCATGGAAATAGGCGGCAAAGCGCCCCGGGGTGTCGTCGCGCCGCTCCAGACGCAGCCAGGCGGCGTGCTGCTCCAGGGCCGGCAGCCGCTCGGCCACCAGGGTGCTCTTGCCATACCCCGGCGGCGCCTGCACCACCAACAGGCGCACCCGCTCGTCGAGAGCGAAACGGTCGTTGAGGCGCGGCCTAGCTACCACGCAGGGCGGCGGCGGAGGCGGGGCGAGTTTCTCCTTGAGCAGCGGCATGGCGAGCGGATCGGTGGTGGCTTTATCGTTTCAGTTCTACCAGTATGCCTAGCTCATGACGCCAGCGGTGAGCTGTTAGACGAAGGTCTCAAGATGCGCCAGTGTCGGCCTGACGGCTCGCTTGGCGTATGCTGACGCCAAACAGCAGGGAGAGCATGGTGTGACGGGGTGGATCTATTGGCTGGACATGGCCGGGGTGATCGTCTTTGCGCTGTCGGGGGTAATACTAGCCTGCCGCTCGCGGATGGACCCTTTCGGCATGCTGGTGCTGGCGGCGGTGACCGGCATCGGCGGGGGCACCCTGCGCGACCTGGTGCTGGGCGTGCGGCCGGTGTTTTGGGTCACAGACCCGACCTACCTGTGGGTGATTCTGGCCACGGTAGCGGTGTCGATCCTCGGCTTTCACTATATCCACCGCCTGACGCGCACCTTCCTGCCGGTGACCGACGCCTTCGGCCTGGCGCTATTCACGGTGATCGGCGCCCACAAGGCGCTGTTGCTGGGCAGTCCTGGCGTGGTGGCGGTGCTGATGGGGCTGATGACCGGGGTGGCCGGCGGCATGATTCGCGACATGCTGGCGCGCCGCGTGCCGATGGTGCTGCGCCAGGAGGTCTACGCCACGGCATCGATCGCCGGTGGCACGGTGTTCGTGCTGCTCAGCGCTTGGCAGGCGCCCACCGCGGTGGCCATCGGCCTGGGGCTGGTGGTAACCCTCGGCCTGCGCCTGGCGGCGATTCGCTGGCGGCTGACACTGCCGACCTTCGCCTGGGTGGTCACCGAGCCGCCACCCTCGAACGCCGAGCCGCCGCTCTCATCAGAGCCCGACGCTACGCCGTCGCCCAAGCGGCGCCGCGGCAAGGCGCGGGTCAAGCTGATCCGCCCCGGCCGTCGGCAGGGGCGGCGTTAGCCAGCGGCTATACTGACGTCAGGTGCCAACAGGGAGGTGCCCGAGATGCGTCATGCATTCCCACGTGGATGGCTGGTGGCCTGGCTGGTGCTGCTATGGCTGGCGGGCTGTGCCGCCCAGGGCCCTGCGCCTGCGACCGAGGCGAGCGTCGCCGAGGCGATTCAGGCCCGTTACGAAGCCGAGCTGTTCACGCTGCCGCTGGACAAGCAGCGCCACTACGCCCAGCGGCTCTATCGTATCAGCGGCGACCCGCGCTACGTGCCGTTGACCGAAAGCCACGCCAAGCGGCTGATGCTGCGTATCAACGAGGAGCTCGACGGCTTGGCTGCGCATGACGACTACGCCGCACGGCGCAGCCTGGCGCTGCTCGACGCCTACCCCACGCGTACCGCCAAGCAGCGTGCCCGGCGCCAGATGTTCGCCGACTGGGACGAGGTGATCTACGCCCGCAGCCTGCTGTTCTCGCTGGTGCAGCTCGACTACTACGGGTTGCTCGGCACGCCGCGCCTGGCCGGCCACGAGCGAGCCCTCGACTATCTGGGCGAGGTCGACTTCGCCGCCTTCTTGAGCGACCCGCAGGTGCTGTCGGTGTACGCCGCCCAGGTGGCCAATATGGTTCACTACCTGCATCAGCTGGAGATCGTCGACCTGCGCGACGAGGTGGTTACCGCCTTCCGCGAGCACTATTCGCCGGCGCGGGTCGCGACGTTGGATGTCGACGAATACCGCAATCGCATCTACGGCATGACTCACTTCGTGATCGCCGACAGCCGCTACTACCAGCGCGACGTCAGCGCTAGCGAACATGCCTGGATTCTCGATGCATTTGCCGCCGAGCTGCCGCGTATCCTGGCTGATACCACCGAGGACATCATGGCCGAGGTGGGGATCAGTTTCCTGCTCGCCGACCAGGGCGACCATTTGGCAGTGGCGCGGCTGCGCGAGGCGATCGTTGCCGCCTTCGACCCGCAGGCGAGGATGATCCCCGCCACCGATGGCAGTACCGATCTCGAGCGCGGCGAGCATCGCAACGTGCTGGCGATCATGCTGCTGAGTTGGCCGGCACAGCTGTACCCCGGCCCCGACCTGAGTGAGATTGGCTACTGGTCAGTGCCAGGCGTTATGCCACCTGTATCTTCTCCTCAGTGGGAATCAGGAAGTCACGCAGTATACCTTCCATTGTTTGCCGCGCCTCAGCATGTTCAAGGTCAAGGAAGTGTCCGGTATTCGGCACTACCTCAAAGGCACACTGCTGCATATACTCTTTGGCAATGATAACGTCCTGCGGAGTCGTGTATTCATCCAGTTCCCCATTGACGAATAGAGTTGGTATTTTAATGTCGCCTAGTAGTTGTTCATAGTCGGTGTCGTTGAGGGACAGTATTTGTTCAATATGAAAGCAAACCTGCTGAAGCTCATGCTGGTCCAGGCGTGAGAGATGCCTGTAATTGATATGTTTCAGAAGACGCGGAAGATATTTTCCCACCTCTTCGTTGAGAAGGTTGGCGGCAGTTTTTACGTCGCCTTGCTGGATGTAGTGCCGAGCACCGTGAACATAGCGCAGCATCGCGTTGTTGAGCTGGGTCGAGAAGGATGCCAGAACGGCTTTCTTGATCGAGCTGGGAGACTGCGACAAGGCCATCATGGCGGCATAACCGCCCCAGGAAACAGATAGCAGTGATGTGGGTTTGAAGCGCTCGATGAGCGCAAGTAGTATATTGACTTCATCCTCTTTATCGATGATGCCGCCTGCCGAGTTATATTGTTTCGACTGGCCTGCGAATGGCAGGTCGAAGAGGATGACATTCATGCCGTCGCGCAGATATTTGACACAGTTGGTAAATGAGGCCGTAGTGGCAAGAGCTCCATTTACCATGATAATACTTTCAGAGTTATGTGGCTGCTGGTAGAGTTCTACATGGATGTGGTATTTGTCTATCGGTACGACGTCGGTGTCGGCTTTCATTTCCCCTTCCCCTTCCCCTTCCCCTGCGTTAGGTGGACATCGGTTGATGTGAGCTTAAGCGTGCAGCATGAGTGTCTTGAACAAGATGCCTGAGCTACGGGCGGATCAAGATATCGCAAGCAAGGTTTTGTTTATAAGTTCCTTCTTGTTTGCATTTCATTGTTTAGTATGGTGGCTGATATGTATGTAAGCAGGTGCTTAACTTCATGTAGGAGATTTGCCGCGGGGTATGTGGGATAAAGGCCTTATAAGTAAGTATTAATATATAAGTGTTATCGCTGTGTATTGGAGGCGGTTGATTGCGTAGTGTCGTGTGTTCCGCCGTGAGCGGCAGGTGCCTTGAGGGAGGCTTGGAACCGGGCTCTCGTATCGGGGGAGGGCATCGCCTGGATCACGGCGGGTCGACCTCCAGCGCTTCCAGCCAGTGGCTCTCGGAGGCGAACGCATCGCTGAACACCGGCTGACGCTCGAACCAACTCCGCGCCCCGGGCCACTGCCAGCGGCGCCGGCCGTCGGCCAGCGCCACGCCGAGGGCCAGGGCACCGTAGCGTGCGTAGAACACGCCGCGCGCTGAGGCCTCGCCGAGCCGCAGGTTGGCGCGCAACTCGCGGCCCTGACCGTTGAGCTCGAGATCATGGATATCCAGGCGCTGCTGGCGCATGTCGAGCCGCGCCGAGCCGCGGATATCGCGCACGGTAAGCAGGTTGCGCAGCCAGCGTCGCTCATTGGCGGCGCTGACGAACAGTTCCACCAGCGGCCCGCTGTCGCGCATCGCCAGGCGCAGTTGGCTGTCCAGCACCAGCGGCCGCTGCCATGTCAGGCGCCCCTCGGCAAGCTCCAGGTCGGCCCACCAGCCCGCGGAGCGGGCGTCGTCGTCGGCCAGTTGAAGGTTGCTCAGCGAAACCCGCGAGCCGCTGCTGTCGAAGGTCATATCACGCAGGTCGCCGTCATTGAGCCGCGCATCGATCATCAGGCTGCCGCTGAGCTGACGCTCGCGGAAGGCCAGCTGCGCGTCGGGGGCGTCGAGGCGCAGCATGCCGTGTGCCTGGTAGCCGTCGAGGCGCAGGTCGCTGGCCAGCGTGGCGCGCCCACCCAGCAGCGTCAGCGGCGAGTCGTCCGGCAGGTAGGCATTGAACACGGCAAGGTCCGGCGCCTCGATGTGCGGCAGGGCGATATGCGTATCCAGGGCCTGTAGCCCGGCGTCGAGATCGAGCCGGCGGGCTTCGGCGGTGAGCTGCATATGACGGCCCTCGATCAGCGCCTCGTCGGCGTCGCCGCGGCGCAGGGCCAGCTGCGGCATGCGTAGGGTCAGCGCCGCGCTGGGCGCCTCAAGGCTGCCGGTAGCGGTGGCCACCAGCTGGCCGTCGCCGCGGGCGCTGAGGTCGAGAAAGGCCAGTGAGAACGGCGTGGCGTCGAGGCGCAGCTCGCTGCCCGGCACCAGCCGGCCGGCGTCGAGCTCGATGTCGGCGCGTAGCTGGGCGCTGCCGTCCACCGCCAGGCCGTGTTCGCTGGTCAGCAGCGCGTTGAACAGCGCCATGTCGGCGAGCAGGCCGTCGAGGCGTAGCCGGCCGCTGGGCGTGCGTGCGCCGCCCTGCTGCCAGCCGCTGCCGCCGGTAAGCACCGCGTCGCGGGCGACCACCACGCTGCGTGTCTCGGCGTCCGCGGCGCTGGCTTGGAGCGCCAGCCGTGAGCCGCTGATATCGAGTCGCCCGCTGTCGAAGCGCGCCTGGTTGATGATCAGTTCGAGGTCGGCGGCACCGCTCAGCGTCTGGCCAAGCAGCTGGCCACGAACGGCGTTGCCGTCGAGGGTGACTCGCCCGCGGGCGCTGTCGCGGTCGACCACCAGCACGCCGCTGGTGGTGGCGGTGCCGCCGTCCAGCTGCCAGGCCGGTGAGTCGGGCAGGTAGAGGTTTAGCGCGGCGACATCGGGCACCTCGGCGGCCTGCCACGCCAGTTGCGCTTCGGGGTTGCCCAGCTGGCGACCGCTGTCAGGCAGTTCGCCAGTGGCACTGAGCGAGAGATGCGGCGCGTCGAACAGCTGGCGGCCGTCGCTCAGGCGGCTTACGCCGACCTCGCGCAGGTCCAGGGTCAGCAGCCCGCGCTGCGGCGTGTCGTCGACCACGCTGGCGGTGAGGGTGCCCTGGCCGAGGGTGTCGAGGCCCAGGAAGCGTCCGCCGATCGCCTGCGAGTCGATCTGCAGCCGGCTGCCGGGCAGCGGCCGGCCCTGGTGGATATCGAACTCGGCGCTCAGGCGTCCGCCACCGCGCAGGCCCAGCGTCTGGTCGACGAACAGCTCGCCGAGCAGACCATCGAGCACGCCGAGATTGTCGATCTCGCCGGAAACACTCAGGGCGGCGTCGAACGGCGTGGTGGCGAGCAGCGGGGCGGCGACCACCGGGTCGTCGCGGTGAGTGTCACCGGCGGCGACAAATGGCTCCAGCGGCAGCAGTGGCCAGGCGCTGGCCAGCTCGGCGCGGGGGAACACCAGCGAGGTGGTCAGTGGTTCTTCGGCGTCGTCGCCGGTGGCTGCCAGCCTGAGATGCGTGCCGGAGAGGTGGAGCTGGCCGCTGCGCGGGTCGAGCAGCGGCAGTGCCAGGGTCAGTCCCAGGCGCCCGCGCATCGGGGTGTCGCCGAGGCGCAGGCCGACCTCGTCGCCGTCGAGGCGGAAGGTGCCGGAGAGGGCGTCGTTGCGGAAGTCGAGAAAACCGCGCAGGCGCGCACGGCCGCCTTCCAGTTGGAGCGGTATGGCGGCGGGCAGATAGGGCGCCAGCGCGGCGATGTCGGTCAGCTCGGTGTCCTCCCAGCGCAGCCCGGCGCGGTGCAGGCGCTCGGGGGGCTGGTCGAGGCGCAGCCGGTCGCCGGCCAGGGCGATGCGAAAGCCGTCGCCGCGCATCACCTCGGCGCCGCCCTGCTGCCACATGCGCATGTCGTCCAGCGCCAGACCCAGGCGGGTTTCCGGCTCACCGTGCTCGTCGCTGATGGTGGCGCGGATGCTGCCGTCACCGAGCAGCTGGTAGCGCTGGCCGCCGGGGGTCAGGCGGGTGCTGTCGAGGGACACGCCGAGGTCGGGGGAGTCGAGCTGCAGCTCGCTGCCGGGCAGCAGTTCGCCACCCTCGAATAGCAGGCGCCCGGTGAGGTCGCCGTGGCCGCTGACCTCGAGCCACTCGAGCCCCAGCAGGTAGTCGCTGAACACCGCATAGGCGTCGCTGGCACCGGCCAGCTCGATCTCGCCGTCGACCGCAGTAACGATATCGCCGCCGCGCTGATCGGCAAAGTCGAAGGGGGCAAGCGCCAGGCGCGCGTCGAGCTGGATGTCCTCGACCAGGGTCACCGCATCGCGGGTGACCCGGCCGTCATCGAGGTCGAGCGCCACGCCCTGAATGGAGAGTTCGCGCTGCTGCCAAGCCAGTTGGCTGAGACTCAGCCTGCCGCTACCGGCGATGCGCAGCCGGCCCACGGCGACTTCATGGATGCGCCGGGCATCGAGCCGCTCGATCTCGATGCGCCCATCGAACAGCGGGCGCAGCGCGACCTGGAGGCTGACCTGCTCGACGTCAAGCCCCAGCCAGCGCGGTGCCTGCTGAACCAGTTCCAGGCGGGCGGCACTGAGCTGGCCGGGGTACCAGCTCCAGGCGCGCTCCCAGCGCAGGTCGAGTTCGGCACGCGCCAGCGGTTCATCGAGCAGGGCAGCGCGCAGCCGCTCGCTGTTGAGCAGGGTGTTGGCCAGCGCCAGATACACCAGCCACAGGCCGAGCAGTGCCAGCAGCAGGACCTTGGCGACGCGCCGTACCGGCGTAGACGAACGCCACGCCATCAGCGCTGTCGCAGCGGTTGGAGAGCGGCATAAAAGGCGTCAGCGGCGTGCCGAAACGCGCTCGCCGGGCGCGATGCCGCTAGACAACGCATGACACTATGGGTCAACCTGCCGCCTCCTTTGCCGTATGGAATATGGCATCATCCCTTGATACACCACTTATGCGCAGGCACATAACGCATGTTTCTCGATGATTTTCATTCGGTCAGGGATGGCCGCATCGGTATCTCCGCGGATCAGGCCAGTCACTTCGCCAAACGCGTGGCGGGGGATTACAACCCGATCCATAACCCCGATGCGCGGCGCTTCTGCGTGCCCGGCGACCTGCTGTTCTCGCTGGTGCTGATGCGTTTCGGCCTGTCGCAGCACATGAATTTCCGCTTCCTGAGCATGGTCGGAGCCGACGTGGCGCTGGATTTTCTTGAGCATGATGATGGCTGCATTCGCGTCACCGACGACTCCGGCAAGGTCTACCTCGAGGTCGAGCGGCGCGGCGAATCGACCCGCGACGAGTCGGTGGTCGAGGCCTTCGCGCGGCGCTACGTGGCGTTTTCCGGAAAGAATTTCCCGCACTACCTGAAGCCGCTGATGGAGGCCCAGGGGGTGATGTTCAACCCCCAGCGTCCGCTGGTGATCTACGACAGCATGGGCTTCTCGCTGACTCGCCTGGATGCCGTGGAACCCGGCCTGGAGCTGGCCGGTTCGTCGTTCGAGGTCACCGGCAAGCGCGGCGATGTACTGCTCGAATTCGACATGACCAGCGCCGGCGAGACCATCGGCCACGGCTCCAAGAAGCTGGTGGTCAGCGGCCTGCGCGACTACGACGCCAGCGCTATGGATGCCATCGTCGACGAGTTCTACCGCCTCAAGCACGCCTACGAAGCCTCGACCGCCTAGTACTCAGCGGGTGACCACGGTGATCGGGCACGGCGATCGATCGATCACCTTGTGACTGACCCCGCCAAGCAGCTGTTCGCGCCACTGGCTCATGCCGCGTCGGCCCATGATCAGCATCGGCTTGCCGCCGGCCTGGCGGGCGTGGTCGAGGATCGCTTCCGCCGGCGCGCGGCCGATCAGGCACTGTTCGATGATCGGCGACTCGACCCCGGCCAGGTGCTTCTTGGCGTGCGAGAAGATCCAGTCGCACTCGCGGCGTTCGGTGTCACGCTGGCGCGTCGGAGTGGCGGGGTCGTCGGGGTCGCGCGGCACGCAGTACATCAGCTCCACCGGCAGCTTGCCGGAGATCGCCAGGCCGGCGGCCAGCTCGGCGGCGGCGGCGCTGTGCGATGAACCGTCCACCGGCAGCAGGATGCGGTCGATATGCTCGTCATCGTCGATCGACATCTGGTCGTGCACCACGCATACCGGGCAGCGTGCCTTGTGAATTACCGCATTGCTGAGGTTGCCGCGCAGCAGCTTGCCGAGCCGGTCGAGCCCCTGGGCGCCCATCACCAGCATGCTGTCGGGAATCTCGCTGGTGTGGTCGATGATCTCGCGGGCCAGGTGGCGCACGAAGTCGTGTTCGCGCAGAGTCACCTCTTCCACCTCTACGCCAAGGTCACTGCCCAGCGCCTGACGCGCCTGGGCGAAGGCGCGGGTCACCGAGCCCTGGATCACTTCATGGTCGTAGTCGACCTCGTCGAGGCGGTTGGCGGGGATATCGCTGAGCTCGGCGGGGTACAGCGGCTGCACGTGCAGCAGCTGCAGCGGCGCCTGCCACAGCCGTGCCAGCTGGGCAGCGTGGCGCACCGCCGCCAGGGTGGCCCGCGAACCGTCCACCGGCACCACGATCTGTGAGATTGGCCTGCTCATCTATCTAGGGCTCCTGTTATTATCGAAACTGCTTAACTGCCAATAGCCTAGCGCAGAGTGGCGGGTCTTGTCGGCTAGCGGATCGCCAGGCGCTTGCCAAACATCATACCGCCCCAGCTGAGTCGATTGACCAGCGCGTTGAGCCAGATCGACCCGGCCATGCCGACGACCAGCAGCAGTGCCGCATAGAGTGGCAGCGAGAAGTGCACGTAGCGGTCGACGAAATCGACCACGGCGAAAAACAGCGGGTGGGCCAGATAGATGCCGAACGAGTACTCATTGATCTTCTTGACCAGCGGCGGCGCCGGACGATCCTTGAGATAGCGCATCAGCCACAGGGTAAACAGGATGAAGAAGGGGATCACCCAGCTCTCCTTGGAGGAGTACTCGAGCTGGCCGGCGAAAGTCAGCGCCACGATCACCGCCACCCAGCCGGCCAGCCACCACGGATTGGCCAGCTGGCGCAGTGCGCTGACGCGCTCCAGATGCGGGTAGTGGCGGACCAGCACCAGCGCCAGGAAAAACAGGTAGATCCAGCCCACCGGGACGATCCAGTGCAGGTAGCCCGGCGGGGATACCTCGAACCAGCGGGTCACGCCCCAGTAGCCGGCGCTGATCAGGCTGCCGAGCACCAGCCAGGGGGCGGCAGGCAGGTAGCGGCCCAGGTCGTAGCGGGTATAGACCCAGTAGAAGACATAGAACTGCATGGCGATGATCAGGAAGTAGCCATGCCAGCCGGCGTAGATCATGTACTCGACGAAGTTGTCGACGAAGCCCAGTTCGCCGCCGTCGGCGGTCACGCTCAGGTAGTTGGTGGTGGAGTAGATCAACCCGTAGACCACATAAGGCACCATCACGTACTTGACGCGGTTGGCCAGGAAACCCTCGGGGATATGACTGCCGTAGCGCGCCGAGAACAGGAAGATGGAGATGAAGATGAATACCGGCGTGCCGAGCACGGTGGGGATACGCGCCAGGTCGATGTAGAGGTTGTCGTAGCGCTGGTTGATACGGTCGAGGAAATGAAAGCAGAAGACTGCCAGGCATCCGTAGAAGCGTAGCCAGTAGATTTCCTCGATGCGTTTCATGGCTCCCCCAATCCATTCGATGACGATCGTTAGCCGTTGAACGACCTTGCGTGGCGTGATGTCCGACCGCAGCGAGGCCAAGTAATTCCTTGGCAGACAATTATCCTTTTCATTTCATGGCTTTTTCGTTTCAGGGCTGGTTGCTTGCCTGAATAGGGAGACATCTGGATATGACGCTAACGCTGCGTGGACTGCTACTCGCGATGATGACGCTGTTGTTCGCTACCCCGGCACTGGCGGGACAGGTTAGCCATCAGCGCTTCGCGTCGGAGACCCTGGGGCGTGAATACCCCTACACCATCTACCTGCCCGACGGCTATGCGGTGTCCAATCAGAGCTATCCGGTGATCTATCTGCTGCACGGTTCGTTCGGCACCGACCGCGACTGGACCTCCAGTGGCAACCTGCGCGCGGTGGCCGACCGGCTGATTCAACAAGGTCGCATTCCGCCGGCGGTGATCGTCATGCCGGGGAGCTTCAGTTGGTGGGTGGATGGTCACAACGAGGCGGCGCGCACGGCCTTCTTCGAGGACCTGATGCCACATATCGAGGCCGCCTGGCATGTGCACGAGCACCGCGAAGGGCGAGCCATCGGCGGCAACTCGGCGGGAGGGTACGGTTCCCTCAACTTCATTCTCGAACGTCCCGACCTGTTTGCCGCCGCCGCCGCGCTGAGCCCGGCCAGCTACAGTCCGATGCCGCCCGGCAACTCCTCGGCGCGTCGCCACCCGGCCTTCCTCGACGACGAGGAGCGCTTCGATCCGGTGCTATGGTCGCAACTCAACTATACCGCCTACCTCGACGACTACCTGGCGCAGTCGCAGGTCGTGCCGCTCTACCTCAGTGCGGGCAATCGCGACCCCCTGGACGCCGAGGAGCACGCCCGGCGTATCTACCGCGAGCTGGTCGATCACCAGCCCGAGCACCTGATGCTCGAGGTCCTGCGCGGCGGCCACACCTGGCGGGTATGGCGCACCAGCCTGCCCAGTGCCTTGATGTTCATGGGCGACTACCTCGACCCGCCGCGGGCGCTGGAGGAGTAAGCGTCGTGTACGGGCATTATGTCCTTCAGTACTAAGCTTGGGTGAAAACGCTCCTGATGCGTTGCAGCCTGCGCTCAACTTTGTTGCATGGCGGCCGATACTCGTTGCAGATGGCCACCGCCAAGTCCGGTGGCTGCACCCTGTCGAACGATATCCGGGAGTCGGTCCATGCGACGTCGAATTGCACTGCTGCTGGGAGCCCTGTGGCTGCTGGCTCCACACGCCCAGGCTGAACTCAAGTTTGGTCTGGTGGCACCGCTCAGCGGCCCCGCCGCCTCGCTCGGCAACGGCATGCGCCAGGGCATCGAGGCGCATTTCGCCGAGGTCAACGCCGCCGGCGGCGTGCACGGCGCCGAGCTCACCCTGCTGGCCCGCGACGACCGCTACGAGCCGCTGCGAGCTGCACCCGAGACCCGGCGGCTGATCGAGGAGGACGAGGTGCTGGCGGCGATCGGCAACGTCGGCACGCCCACCGCCATCGTCACCATTCCGCTGCATAACGAGTACCAGACGCTGCTCTACGGCGCCTTCACCGGCGCCGGCGTGCTGCGCCGCGATCCGCCCGACCGCCACGTCATCAACTACCGCGCCAGCTATGTGCAGGAGACCGCGGCGATGGTCGAGGGCCTGCTCGAGGCGGGCATCGCCCCGGACGAGATCGCCTTCTTCACCCAGAACGACGGTTTCGGTGATGCCGGTTACATCGGCGGCATTCGGGCGCTGGAGTCCCACGGCTTCGAGGCCGCGCGCGAGCTCGCTCACGGCCGTTTCACGCGCAATACCCGCAACGTTCACCAGGCGCTGGCGACCATTCTGCAGGCCCCGGTAACGCCCCGCGCAATCATCATGGTGGGTACCTACGGGCCGGTCGCCGACTTCATTCGCGAGGCGCGCCAGGACCTCCCCGAGGCGCTGTTCCTCAACGTCTCCTTCGTCGGCAGCCAGGCGCTGGCCGATGAGCTTGGTGAGCTGGCCGAAGACGTGATCATCACCCAGGTGGTGCCGCCGCTGGATGCCGACCTGCCCGGCGTGGCGGCCTACCGCGAGGCGCTCGAGACCCATGCCAACGGCGCCAGCCCCGACTTCATCTCGCTGGAGGGTTATCTGGCGGCGGCACTGTTCGTCAAGGGACTGGAAGCGGCCGGCCCCGAGCCGGACCGCGAGGCGCTGGTCGATGCGCTGCTGGGGCTTGGCGAGGTCGACCTCGGCATCGGCGAGCCGCTGCGCCTGGGGCGCGGCGATCACCAGGCCAGCGACGCGGTATGGCCGACCATCATCCGCAATGGCGGCTTCGACGCGGTGGACTGGTCCACCCTCGCACGCTGACCCCCTGCCGTACGGGCGGGGCCGTTACCAATTTCCAAGGGGCACGACATGAAACGTACTCTCAGTCTGCGCGCGATGCTGATCGGGCTGTTCCTGGCCGCGGTCATCGGGGCGGTGGTGCTGGCCGCTACCGGCTTGATGTCGAACCAGCGGCTGGTCGACTCGCAGCGCTTCATTCTCGGTGAGGTGCTGCCCCAGCAGGAGGCGAGCCGAGGCATGGTCGACAGCATGGCAGCCTTCGGCGCTCGCCATGCTGACCTGCTGGCCGCCGCCGACGAGGCGGCGCTGGCCGAGGTCATCTCCCAGGCGACGCTCGACGAGCGCTTCCTGGCAGCGCGGGAGGGGCTTAGCGAGCGTGACGATAGCGCCCAGCGCGAGCGCTTGGCCAGGCTCGATGCCGGCTATGCGGCACTGCTCGAGGCGGACAGCGCCCTCGACGACGTGCGCCGCGAAGACCTGGCCCTTGCGGCCACCATGGACGAGCGCATCGCCGCCATGCAGCAGCGTATCGTCGAGGTCATGATCAGCGCCGAGGACATGGCCGGTCGCGCCACCCTGGCTGACGTTCGCGCGCGGCGTGACCAGCGCACGCGGGTCGAGGCCTGGCTCGAGGAGGGCATGACCACGCTGCCCACCGAGCTGGTCGAGGGCCTGCTCGACGACGGCGGCAATATCGCCGAAACCAGCAGTACTGTGCGCACCGCGGTGGCGTTGCTGGCCGACCTTGGCCGCCAGCTGATGCAGGTCGAGAGCAGCGACCGGCTGGTCAACCTGCGCTACAACGAGATCGCCCAGCAGCTCAACCTGGCGCGCCAGTCGTTGGGCGCCATCGCCGGATCGACGCGCGCCAGCACCGAGCAGAGCGAGCGCGCCACGGCGCTGACCGAGATCATCGACGAGCTGGATGGCCTGATGGTGAGTGGTGGCCAGTCGGTCTATGCGCTGCGCCACGAGCAGCTCGATCTGCGTCAGGGTCAGGCACAGGCCCTGGGCGACGTGGCCACGGCGATGGGCGACATGCGCGCCACGCTCGGCGAGCTCGAGGCCGACGGCGTGGCCCAGGCCGACCTGGCCGCGGGCCAGGCCGAGGAGTTGGCCAACGCCGGGCGCGTGCTGCAGATCGGCGTGACCCTGGCGGTCATCCTGGTGCTGGCGATCTTCGGCTGGCGCACCCTGGTGCGCGTGCTGGGCCCGCTCGGGCAGATGCGCCGCCAGATGGAGAGCATCAGCGGCGCGGCCGGCGAGAACGCTGACCTGTCGCTGCGCCTGGCGTTGCAGCGCGACGACGAGATCGGCCGCACCGCCCAGGCCTTCAACCGCATGATGGATACCTTCGAGAGCATCGTGGCGCAGATCCGCGACGGCGCCGGGGCGATCGCCGCCAGCAGCCGTGAGATCGCCTCGGGCAACGACGACCTGTCGCAGCGCACCGAGGAGCAGTCCTCGTCGCTGGCCGAGACCGCCTCGAGCCTCGAGCAGATCACCGCCACCGTCAAGCAGACCGCCGACTACGCCAACCAGGCGCGCGACGCCAGCCAGGAGGTCGACCGGCGTGCCCACTCCGCCGGCGACGTGGCCGGCCGCACCAACGATGCGATGCAGGCGATCCGCCTCTCCAGCGAGAAGATCACCAGCATCATCACCGCCATCGACGATATCGCCTTCCAGACCAACCTGCTGGCGCTCAACGCCTCGGTGGAGGCGGCGCGGGCCGGCGAGCAGGGCCGCGGCTTCGCGGTGGTGGCCCAGGAGGTGCGCAAGCTGGCCAGCCGCAGCGCCGAGGAGGCGTCACAGATCCGACGCCTGGTCGACGACAGCGTCAGCAAGGTCGGCGAGGGCGCCAGCCTGGTACGTGCCACCAGCGAGCATCTGCAGGAGATCATCGATAGCCTCAAGCACGTCAGCGGCTATGTGACCGAGATCGCCAGTGCCACCCACGAGCAGTCGGCGGGCATCGAGGAGATCAACCAGGCCATCGCCCAGCTCGACCAGGTCACTCACCAGAACGCCCAGCTGGTTCAGGAGGCCTCGAGCGCCAGCCATGTGCTCGACCAGCAGGCTGCCGACATGCACGCCCTGGTGGGGCGCTTCCGGGTCGCCGCCGCAGGCGACAGCCCGGCGGCCCTGCCCGAGCCCTCACAAGACGAGGTCGAAACCTGGCGCTGAGCGATGCAGACAAGCAGTGCCTGCCGCTAGCCGGTATGCTGTAGCAGGTCATGGCATAGCAGTAGAGGCAGGCAATGAGCGACTACCCGATCCCCGCAGACGAGCAGGCACGGCTGGCAGCACTGTGTGAGCTTGAGCTGCTCAACACCGATGTCGAGCCGGCCTTCGATCGGGTCACTCGGCTGGTTTCGCGGCTGCTGGAGGTGCCTGTCGCGCTGGTGACGCTAATCGATACCCAGCGCCAATGGCTCAAGTCACGGGTCGGGATCGATATCGAGACAACCGCTCGCAGCGAGTCGGTGTGTACCTGGACGATTGCCCAGCGCTCTACGCTGGTCATCGAGGACCTTAGCCAGGATCCGCGTTTCGCCACGCTGGACGGAGTCAAGCGCGAGGATGGCCTGCGCTTCTACGCCGGTATCCCGCTGTTCAACTCGGCCGATGTCGCGCTGGGCTCGCTGTGTGCGGTGGATTATCGGCCGCGGCGGCTCGATGCCGAGCAGCTGGCAACGCTGCAGGACCTGGCGGCGATCATCAACCAGGAGATCCAGCTGCGCGAGGCCAATCGCCGTCTGGTGACCACCCTGGCCGATCACGCCGAGATCCACCGAGCGTTGGATGCCCGCGAGACCGAGCTGCGGCTGATCGTCGACAACGCCTACGATGCCTATATCGGCCTCGACGGCCAGGCGCGAGTCACCGACTGGAATCGTGCGGCCGGGCAGATGTTTGGTATCGCGCGGCAGGCGGCGTTGGGCATGTCGCTCGCGCAGCTGATCGACCCGTTGACGTTGCCCCCGGCGGGTGAGCGCAGCATCAGCGAAGCGTTGGCCAGGCGCCGCGACGGCCACGCACTGCCGGTCGAGGTCCGCATGCGGGCGTTTAAGGTCGGCGCCGAGATTCGTTACAGCATCTTCGTTCACGACATTACCGAGCGCCGCCAGCTCGACGCCCTGCGCGATCTGGAGGCGCGTCAGGACGTGCTCACCGGGCTGCCCAATCGTCGCGCCCTGGACGAGCGGCTGCCTGAGGCGATGGCGCGGGTGATGCGCTCGGGCAAGCCGTTGGCGCTGCTGTTCATGGACCTGGACGGTTTCAAGGCGGTCAATGATGACCATGGCCACGACGCCGGCGACGCGCTGCTGCGTGAGGTTGCTCGGCGCCTGCTCGAGGCGGTGCGCCAGACCGACCATGTGGCGCGCCTGGCGGGGGATGAGTTCGTGGTGCTGCTCGAAGGCATCGGCGAGGCCGATGCGCTGGCCTTCGCCGAGCGGCTGGTGGCGCGCGTGGAAGCGCCGGTGAGGCTTGGCGATGCCCAGGCCGAGGTCAGCACCAGCATCGGCGTGGCACTGTACGGGCCGGGCGACGTAGGTACCGCGGCCCAGCTGCTCAAGCGTGCCGACGTGGCGATGTATGCCGCCAAGCGCGCCGGCAAGGCGCAGGTACACCTGGCAGAGGATGCCGACGACTCATGATCCGTACGCTGATGGTCGACGACACGGGCCGCTGGCAGCAGGGCGGCGAGGAGCTGATTGCCGCCTGGCGGGACAGCACCGAAGCGCATATCTGGATCGATATGCAGGGCGAATCCCAGGACTGTGAGCGCGAGATGCTCGAGGCCTTCGACTGCCATCCACTGGCGATCATCGATGCCCACCGCGATCGGCACCCGCCCAAGATCGAGGAGTTCGAGCACCACACCCTGATCATCTATCGCGGCATCGCCGCCTTCGACGCCGAGCTCAACTACCGGGCCCAGCCGCTGTGCTTCTTCATCGGCGAGCGCTTCCTGATCAGCCTTCATCCCAGCGAGGCGCGCAGCATCGAGCGGCTGTTCGACGAGCACGGCACGGCACTGCTGCAGGCCTCGCCGCAGCAGGTCGCGCTCAAGGTGATGTACATCTCGGCGGGCTACTACCTCGACAGCCTGCTGGAGTTCGAGGGGGTGCTCAGCGACCTCGAGGACGAACTCCTCGAGGCTGGCAACGACCAGCTGATGCGGCGCATCACCGCCTACCGCTCGCGGCTGGTGAAGATGCGCCGCATCTTCAACTACCACAAGGGCATTACCCAGGAACTGATCGCCTACGACTACCGGCATTTGCCGCGTGACGACAGCGACACCCTGCACGCCATCAACGATGTCTACGAGCGCTTCGAGCGGCTGTACAGCCTGACCCAGATGTACTACGACATCTGCGGCGATCTGGTGAACGGCTATATCTCGATCTCTTCCCACCAGCTCAACATCACCATGCGCGTGCTGACGGTGATCTCGGCGATCTTCATCCCGCTGACCTTCATCGCCGGCCTCTACGGCATGAACTTCGAGTACATGCCGGAACTCGGCTGGCGCTACGCCTACTTCGTGGTGCTGGGCGTCATGCTCGGCATCGGGGTAACGCTGGTGGGGCTGTTTCACCGCAAGGGTTGGTTTCGTTAACGGTGACGGCTGCTATCTTAGCGCGAGTGTCTGGGGCCAAAAAACATCATCGCATTATGGAGTAACCACCATGAATCAGCTGCCCCCCGAGGGCGAGCTGTCGTTGGTCGATAAGCTCGATCACAGCGTCTACAAGACCCTGCTGGAGTCGACCAAGGCGATTCCCTGGAAGATCGACTGGAAGACCCTGCAGTTTGCCTATATCGGCCCGCAGATCGAGGCGCTGCTGGGCTGGACGCCGGAGAGTTGGGTCAGCGTCGACGACTGGGCGACGCGCATGCATCCCGAGGACCGCGACTGGGTCGTCAATTTCTGCGTGTCGCAATCCCGCCAGGGCAGCGACCACGAGGCCGACTACCGCGCCCTGACCCGCGACGGCGACTATGTGTGGATTCGTGATGTGGTTCACGTAGTGCGTGACGCCGAAGGCGAGGTCGAGGCGCTGGTCGGGTTCATGTTCGACATCAGCGAGCGCAAGGCCAACGAAGAGCAACTGGTGCGGCTGCAGCGCGAGCTCGAGGCCTACTCCTACCAGGACGGCCTGACCGGTGTCGCCAACCGCCGCCGGCTGGATGACTACCTCACCCAGGCCTGGGAGGAGGCGCGCCGCAACACTCAGCCGCTGTCGCTGATCATGATCGATATCGATCACTTCAAGGAGTACAACGACCACTACGGCCATCTGGCCGGCGATGAGGCGCTCAAGGGCGTCGCCGAGGCGCTGAGCCGCGTGGCCACTCGGCCCCGCGATGGCTTCGCGCGCTTCGGTGGCGAGGAGTTCATGTGGGTGCTGCCGGAAACCCCGGGCCCCGCCGCCCTGCAGCTGGCCGAGCGCTGTCGACGTGAAATCTGCGAGTTGCAGCTGGCGCATGCCGCCTCGCCGCTGGGCAACCTCACCATCAGCCAGGGCGTGGCGACGCGGATTCCCGCCCACGACGATTCGCTGGCAAGCCTGCTTGATCAGGTCGACCGCCAGCTCTACCTCGCCAAGCAGGCTGGGCGCAACCGGTGCAGTGCCTCGGGCTAGGCAGAGGCGGGCTGGCTAAGGCGCGTTAGCCGCAGGTGCAGCGCTGCCAGGCCCAGCCCGAGCACTACCAGCATGCCGCCGAGCAGCGGCGGGAAGGCCTCGGCGCCGGCCAGGTCGAGCAGCGGGCCGGTCAGCGACGGCACCAGCAGCGCACCGCTGCCGGCGGCGGTGAAGATCAGCCCGGTGGTGCGCCCGCTCATCTCCATCACCTGGTTGCTGAGGCTGAACAGCGTAGGAAAGATCGCCGAGGCCGCCAGGCCGAACAGCAGCGAGCCCAGCCACAGCGGCAGCCACACTGCATGCAGCGCCAGCGCCGTGCCCCCGCCGAGCAGCAGGCAGCCGATCAGGATCGCCCACGGCGAACACCAGCGCAGCAGCGGGATCGCCAGCAGGCGCCCGGCGGAGAGGGCCAGCCAGAACAGCGTGACCAGCAGTGCGGCGCGCTCGGCGGTGAGCCCGGTGAGTACGCCGTAGGCGGTGATCCAGCCGGCGAAGGTGATCTCGGCCCCGACGTAGAGCGCGAACAGCAGCATGAACAGCGCCAGCAGCAGCGGGTCGTGATGCTTGGGGGCGCGCGGCGCGGCGTCCTCATCGCTGGCCAGCTTGCTGGGACTCTTCAGTCGCGACAGCGGCCACAGCATCGCCAGCAGATAGGCGGCCACCACCCAGAAGGCCCACTGGAACAGGCCCGTCATGGCCAGCGCCGCGACCATGACCAACGGCACCAGCATATTGCCCAGCCCGAAGCAGAAGTGCAGGGCGCTGACGTGGGGCCCGGCGGCGTCGCGGTGGCGCCACAGCAGCAGGGTGTTGCCGCCGGCGTTGAGCGACACCTCGGAGAAGCCCAGCAGCAGGAACAGCGCGGTCAGCAGCCACAGCGACGGGCTCAGCGGGGCCACGGCGAGGCCGGCCACGGTCAGCAGCAGCATGCCGACCAGCAGCCGATGGCCGTTGAGCCGATCCATCAGCAGGCCGGTGATGAAGGCACCGCTCATATTGCCCAGTGCGCGGGCGGTGAACAGCATCGCGATCTGGCTCATGCTCGAGTCGGTCATCGCCGCCAGGTGCGGCAGCGCCGGGCCGAGCAGGCCGCCGGTCATGCCGACGCCGATAAACAGCAGGAAGTAGCTTAGGGTCACCTGGCGGTGATGACGGCTGGGAAAGTGCAGCATGACCGGTCCTTGGCGAGCGCATGGGGCATAGGCTGCCCGGCGCTTGAGGCGGCTATGTTGAACGATTCAGATGGCGATCTTCAAGCCCGCGATCACGCTTGTCATGCCCTGGGCGGCGGGTTATGGCATGCTTGGCGCACCTGACATTCTCTGCTGGAGCATTTCCTACATGCTTATCATGATTCTCGGCCTGCTGATCTTCCTGGGCAGCCACTCCGTGCGTATCTTCGCCGACGATTGGCGTCAGGCGCAGTGTGAGCGCCTCGGTGAGACGACCTGGAAGCTCGCCTACTCGGCGGTCTCGGTGCTCGGCCTGGCCATCGCCATCTGGGGCTATGGCCAGATGCGCCTCGACCCGATCTTCGTGTGGTTCCCGCCCACCGGGCTTCGCCATCTGGTGCTGCTGCTGATGATTCCGGCGTTCATCATGCTGGTGGCCGCCTACGTGCCGCACAACGCCATCAAGGCCAAGCTCGGCCACCCGATGATGCTGGCGGTGAAGATCTGGGCGCTTGCTCACCTGCTGGCCAACGGTCGGCTTGGCGACATCGTGTTCTTTGGCGCCTTCCTGGTGTGGGCGATACTCGCCTTCCGTGCCGCCAAGCAGCGCGACCGCGCCAATCCGCCGCCCGCCCGCGAGAGCCGCGCCACCGCCACCGTGCTGACGGTGGTGATCGGCCTGGTGGCCTACTACCTGTTTGCCTTCCACCTTCACGTGCTGGTCACCGGCATGCCGGTGATGGGCTGAGGAACGCAGCATGGGCAAGGTAATGATCGTCACCGGTGGCAGCCGCGGGATCGGCGCGGCCACCGCGCGTCTGGCCGCGGCGGCTGGCTATCGGGTGTGCCTGAGCTACCGCGACAATCGCGAGGCGGCCGATGAGGTGGCCGCCACCATCGCTCGGGAGGGCGGCGAAGCGATCGCGGTGGCCGCGGACGTCAGCGTCGAGCGCGACGTGATGCGGCTGTTCGACACCGTCGACCACGCCCTGGGCCGCGTCGAGGTGCTGGTCAACAACGCCGGCATCCTGGCGCCGCAGTGCCGGGTCGAGGCGATGGACGCCGAACGTCTGGCGCGGGTGCTGGCGGTCAATGTCACCGGCAGCTTCCTGTGTGCCCGTGAGGCGATCCGGCGCATGTCGACCCTGCACGGCGGCCCGGGCGGGGCCATCGTCAACCTCTCGTCGATGGCCGCGCGGCTGGGCGCGCCCAACGAGTACGTCGACTACGCCGCCGCCAAGGGTGCCATCGACAGCTTCACCGTCGGCCTGGCCAAGGAGGTGGCGACCCAGGGAATCCGCGTCAACGCCGTGCGCCCGGGGCTGATCGCTACCGATATCCACGCCAGCGGTGGCGAGCCGGGGCGCGTCGCGCGCCTGACGCCGGGGGTGCCGATGCAGCGCGGCGGCGAGGCCGACGAGGTCGCCCGGGCGATCCTGTGGCTGGCCTCCGCAGACGCCTCCTACACCACCGGCAGCTTCATTGATGTCTCCGGCGGGCGCTGAGCAGCGAGACAAAAATTTCTCGTGTGCCAGGGGCGCGATTCAAAAATTTCTGCACTAGGCAGGACGCCTGAGTTTGATATCGTCGCGACCTGAATGCTCCGCCACAGCAAGGAGGCAGCCTATGGCATCCGTAGCACCGTCAGATTCGATTCCCGAGACCATGTCGGCCATGCTGCTGACCGGCCATGGCGACGTCGACAAGCTCGAGTATCGCCATGACGTGGCGACCCCGCGCCCTGGCCCTGGCGAGGTGCTGGTGCGGGTCACCGCCACCGCCAAGAACAATACCGACCGCAAGGCCCGCGAGGGGCTCTACCCGACCAAGGACAAGGGCGAGGTGACCTCGTTCGCCATGGGCGGCGAGGCGACCCTGACCTTTCCGCGCATCCAGGGCGCCGACATCGCCGGGCGCGTGGCCGCGGTGGGCGACGGCGTCGACCCGGCGCGCATCGGCGAGCGCGGCCTGCTCGACTTCAACCTCTATGCCGACGGCCGGCGCAACATCAACCTGACCCCGGACTACTACGGCCACGGCGCCGACGGCGGCTACGCCGAGTACGTCGCGGTGCCGGCGGACCAGTTCCACCCTGTGCCCAACCCCGAGCTGGCCGATGCCGAGCTCGCCGCGATGGGCATGTGCTCCTACCAGACCGCCTACCACATGATGACCTCGGCGCGGGTCAAGGCCGGCGAGCATGTGCTGGTCACCGGCGCCAGCGGCGGCGTGGGTACGGCGCTGATCCAGCTGTGCCGCATCGTCGGTGCCATCCCCTATGCGCTGAGCCAGGCCGACAAGGCCGAGGCGCTCGAGGCTCTGGGCGCCGAGGCGGTATTCGACCGTACCCGGATGGATGACTTTACCGATCAGGTGCTAGCCGCCACCGGCGGGGCGCCCATTGATGCGGTGATGGACCTGGTTGGCGGCGAGATGACCGATCGCTTCATCGACACCATGATCGTCGACATGAACCGCCGCGCCGACTATCCGCGGCTGTCGATCGCCGGCGCCAGCGGCGGCAACCTCAGTGAGATCATGTGGACGCGCATCTACCTCTACCAGGTGCAGATCTTCGGCGTTTCCCACGGCACCCGGGAAGAGGCCGAGCAGCTGGTGGAGTGGATTCGCGCCGGCCAGCTCAAGCCGGTACTCCACGCCGCCTTCAAGCTCTCGGAGCTGCACGCCGCGGAGCGCTACTTCGTCAATCGTGGCAGCAACTACCTGGGCAAGATCGTGATCGTGCCCGACGCCGAGTGGGACGAGCACGGCGCCCCCTTTGCCCTGGAGCAACGCCCATGAGTGAACTGACCCTGCAGCTGATGGATACCCACGCCGGCGGCGACGTCAGCCGCATCGTCACCGGCGGCATCGACCCGCTGCCCGGCGCCACGGTACGCGAGCAGATGCACTACCTGCGCGATGACGCCGACGGCCTGCGCCGGCTGCTGCTGGAAGAGCCCTACGGCATACCCGAGATGTCGGTGGACTTGATCGTGCCGGCCACCGACCCGGCGGCCGCCGCCGGCTATATCATCATGGAGGTGATGGGCTACCCGATCTACTCCGGCTCCAACACCATCTGCACCGCCACCGCGGTACTCGAGGCGGGTATCGTACCCAAGCAGGAGGGCACCCAGCACTTCGTGCTCGAGTCGCCGGCGGGGCTGGTCAACATCGAGGCGCGGGTCGAGAACGGCGTGGTCGAGGCGATCACCTGCGGCGGGTTGCCCAGCTACATCGATACCTACCGCGCCAAGATCCATGTCCCGGACCTCGGCGACGTGACCTATAGCGTGGCCTACAGCGGCGGTTTTTATGCGCTGGTCGATGCCGCCGAACTGGGCTTCTCGCTCAACCGCGCCGAGGAGCGCCAGCTGGCCGAGTGTGCCCACAAGATCGTCGAGGCGATCCAGGCCGAGCGCGGCTTCTCCCACTACACCCTGGGCGACGTGGGGCCGCTGCCGTTCCTGCACTTCATGGGCCCGGTGGAACAGATCGCCGACGACTTCTACCGCTCACGCTCGACCACCTACGTGCATCCCGGGGTGATCTGCCGCAGCACCACCGGTACCGGCACCTCGGCACGGCTGGCGCTGATGCACTACGAGGGCAGCATCCAGCCCGGCGACAAGCTGGAGACCGTGTCGCTGCGCGAGACCGGCTTCATCGGCCAGTTCACCGCGGTGCGCGAAGAGGGCAAGGGCCACGTGGTGGAGAACACCATCACCGGCAAGAGCTTCGTGCTGGCGCGCTCGGAGATCGTCGTCAATTGCGACGATGCCATGGTCGAGTGCGGCGGCTTGCACCATATCCTCACTAGCGCTCACCCCGAACGGTCGTGAGTCTCGAGGCCGAGCCGCGCCCAGATGCTGGCGCGCTCGGCCTCGTTCATGCTGCCCCAGCGGGCAATCTCGTCCAGCGTTCGACCGCAGCCCTCGCAGAGGCCATTGCGCTCGTCGATACGGCACACCTTGGTGCAGGGCGAGACGCGCGGCGCGCTCATACGTCGACCTTGCCGCGCAGCGACTTGGTCTTGCCCTTGCGGGTCTTGCTGTCGACCCGGCGGCGCTGCGAGCCCTTGGTCGGCTTGGTGGGCTTGCGCACCTTTTGCTGCTTGACCGCCTCGCGGATCAGCGTGCGCAGGCGCACCAGGGCATCCTCCTTGTTGAGTTCCAGGGTGCGGTGGCTTTGGGCCTTGATCACCACCACCCCCTCCTTGCTGATGCGCTGGTCGGAGAGCGCCATCAGCCGCTCCTTGTAGAAGGGCGGCAGGCTGGAGTTGGGGATATCGAAGCGCAGATGTACCGCCGAGGCGACCTTGTTGACGTTCTGTCCGCCGGCGCCCTGGGCGCGGATCTGGCTGATCTCGATTTCCCAGTCGCCCAGCTCCACGCTGTTGGAAATACGAAGCATGCGGGCCTCATCAATGGCAGAAGGGAAAAGCGCTAGCCTAGCATAGACCTCGCGCGCACTTGGCCCGCACAGTGCGACGCCAGGTTTACGGCTAAGCTCGTGGTAAGCGTCTGCCTTCTGGCATGACATTATCTCAAGGAAAGAGACAAGCGCATGGACCTGAAAAGCGGTTATCCCTTCTGGGCCGTCAAGAATGGCTTGATGCACGCCTTCCCCAAGCTCGCCGAAGACCTTCATTGCGATGTGGTGGTCATCGGCGGCGGCATCACCGGCGCCCTGATCGCCGATGAGCTGGCGCGCCATGGTCAGCATGTGGTGGTGGTGGAGCGCCGCGAGGTGGGCTGGGGAAGCTCGGCGGCGAGTACCGCCCTGCTGCAGTATGAAATCGATACCCACATGGTCGATCTGGCCAAGCGCTACGGTGAGAACAATGCCGTGCTGGCCTATCGCGCCTGTGCCGATGCCATCACGGATCTTGCCGCACTGGCCGATCAACTGGGCGACGTGGATTTCGGTTACCAGCAGAGCCTGTACTACGCCAGCGGTGACGAGGACCTGGCGAGCCTGAGCGAGGAGTACGACCTGCGCCGGCAGCATGGCTTCGAGGCCGACTGGCTGAGCCGCGAGGGGCTCGAGAACGCCTTCGGCATCGAGGCGCCGGGCGCCATCCTGACCCATCTGGCGGCGCGGGTGGACCCCTACCGCATGGCCTACAAGCTGTTCATGCGGGTGGACGAACATGGCGGCCAGGTCTTCGATCGTACCGAGGTCGAAACGGTCGCTGCCGATAGCGACGGCGTGACGCTGAGCACGATGGCGGGCTATACGCTGCGCTGCAGGCAGCTGGTGGTGGCCGCCGGCTATGAGTCACAGCGCTGGCTGACGGAGTCGTTCGCCGTCAATCGCAGCAGCTATGCCTTCATTACCGATCCCATCGCGCCAGAGGCGCTTGGCCGCCTGGCCACGACCATGGTCTGGGAGTCGGCGCGGCCATACCTCTATATGCGCACTACCGGCGATGGCCGCTTGCTGGTCGGCGGCGACGATGACGATGAGGATGTGCCCGCGCGTCGTGACCAGCGGGTCCACGACAAAGCCCAGGGGCTGGCCGAAAAGGTCGAGTCACTGTTCCCCGCACTGCCCATGACCCCGACCTTCTCCTGGGGCGGGACCTTTGCCGAGACCGAGGATGGCCTGCCCTTCTTCGGCCCCCACCCGCAATATGGCCCCCGCGTGCTATTCGCCATGGCCTACGGCGGCAACGGTATCAGCTACAGCATGATAGGGGCCGGCTTGCTGCGCGCCTCGATCGAGGGGCGCGATCACCCGCTGTCGGCGCTTTTTTCCTTCGCGCGTCTTCGTCCAGCGACAGGTTAGGCGCCGCGAAATCTGGCAGACTGGGGAGATACTTCCTCAATCAGCGAGAGACCTAGATGAGCGACGCGACCAAGCCCTGGACTCAACCCATGCCGGACGAGCAGTTCACCCTGATGCGCCGCATCCTCGATGCGCCGAGTCCGATAGGCCTTGAGGGCGCCATGACCTACGGCGTACTCAAGCCCTACTTCGACGGCTTTGCGCCCAAGAGCTGGCATCTGCACCAGTACAAGGGGCATGCCGGGGTGGTGCTGGATACCCATCCCGGCCGCGATGACATGTTCAAGGTGATGATCATCGGCCACGCCGACAAGATCCGCATGCAGGTGCGCAGCATCGGCGACGACGGCAAGATCTGGATCAACACCGACTCTTTCCTGCCCGGGGTGCTGATCGGCCACGAGGTCAAGCTGTTCAGCGAGGATCCGGAGCAGCCCGGCAGTTACCGGGTGATTCGTGGCGGCACTGTCGAGGCACTGGGGGCGATCCACTTCTCCGACCCGGCCCAGCGCGACGGCAGCAAGGGCATCAAGAAGGAGCAGATCTACCTCGACCTGCAGATTCACGGCGAGAACAAGAAGCAGCAGGTGCTCAACCTCGGCGTGCGCCCCGGCGACTCGATCCTGTTCGACCGCCCGATCCGCCCCGGCTTCAGCCCCGATACCTTCTACGGCGCCTACCTGGATAACGGCCTGGGCTGCTTTGTCACCGCCGAGGTGGCGCGGCTGATCGCCGAGTCTGGCGGCACCGAGCAGGTGCGGGTGATGTTCGCCATTGCCAGTTATGAAGAGATCGGTCGCTTCGGCAGCCGGGTGCTGGCCGGCGAGCTCAAGCCGGATGCGCTGATCGGCGTCGACGTCAATCACGACTACGTGGCCGCGCCGGGCATCGGCGACCGGCGCATGCAGCCGCTGGAGATGGGCAAGGGCTTCACCATGTCGGTGGGTTCGATTGCCAGCGAGCAGCTCAACCGCCTTATCGCGACTACCGCCAAGGAGCAGGGCATCCCGCTGCAGCGCGATATCGTCGGCGCCGACACCGGCACCGACGGCATGGCCGGGGTACTCGCTGCGGTGGACTGTGCGGCGACCTCGATCGGCTTCCCGATCCGCAACATGCACACCATCTCCGAGACCGGCAATACCCAGGACGTGCTGGCCGCCATCCATGCCCTGACCCACACCCTCAAGGCGCTGGATGCGCTGCCCGATATCCACCGCGAGTTCCTCGACAACCACCCGCGTCTGGACGAGGCCGGTGCGTTGGCCCACCAGGGGCATGCCAAGCCGGAAGGTGAGAAGCAGGAAGGCACGCAACAGGACGGCAAATAGCGAAGGAGGGCCTGCGACGAGAAGGTGGTGCAGGCCCGCTAGTCCGGTGTCAGTCGTATCCCGCGGCCGGCAAAGAAGCGTGCGAACACGGCAGGCGTCAGGATTGCATCCTGCTGTGTCGCACGCTCCACGCCGGAGGGGTTATGGAATCGCAGGGCGTCCTGGCTGGCTTGGGTGAGCAGTACCAGGTGCCCACCGCGCGCCGGAGGCTCGACCTCGGGCCGGCGAATGCCGGGATGTACCGAGGCCACGAACAGCGACTCGTCATCGAGATGCTTCGCCAGCTCATGCACCTCGACGCCGGTATGTACCGTGGCCTGCAGGCCGAACTCCTCGCGCAGCAGCTGCGTGGCCGGGGCATAGATCATCCCTTTGATCTCGCCGTCTCGCTCGAGATAGGCGCCGTGCTGGATGGCTCTCTCGAGAAGGCGAAAGATCGGGTAGGCGGTGCCGGTGAAGTGGGCGATGGCCATCTTGAGGCAGGCCATGCCGCAAACATGCCTGGCCCATTTCTCGTACTCCGCGGCAGACCTCGCGCCGGAGTCCTGCCAACGCGGGTCGTCGCGAGGCCGACGCCGGCCTGACAGGAAGTCGTCGATCAGCTCGGGGCTCTCCCACTGAGCGTAATAGGGCACGTTGGTCACGCGGCTCTCCTCCCTGTGCAGTGAGCGGTGTTGCGGCTACTCGACCCGGGCGCGCAGCGCATCAAGATAGTCGCGAATGCGCTGGGCGTTGGTGCCCATGTCGCTGCGCCCGAGTCGCGACGCCGAGCGCACGTCCACTCGGGTGCCGCCCTCGACCTCGCTGAGGCGAATCACCACGTCGTCCTTGAAGCCGAACCAGCGGGTGGTGGCGGTGGCTTCGATACGGTCGCGGCCGACCTCCGCCAGTGCCCAGCCCTGGTCCAGGGCCGCCGCCTCGGCGGCGCTCAGCGCCTCGCTCAGCGTAAGCTCGAGGGTGATGGGCTGAATATCCGGATAGGCGTCGCGCTGCTGGCGAGCGGTGCGTTCGCCGGGGTAGTCGACGGCATTGGGTGCGGCTTCCCGGGCATCGGCCAGCGCCAGGAAAGCCGGCGGGTCGTCCAGGTCGGTGCTGATATCGTGGATCGGCGGCACATGCTGGGCGCGCTGCTGCAGGTGGTAGGGTGTCCACATCATGCCCGCCACTGCGATGATCACCAGCCCGCCTACCAGCGCCGGCTGGGCCCGCTTGCACAGGCTTGCCACCATCAGCGTCAACAGCCCCATGGCCGCGGCGGCCAAGGCCACGTAGGCGCCCTGGCGCAGCCAGCCGAAGGCACTTCCCAGATCCACCAGCCCCATACGATGGGCTGGCCCTGCACCGCCCATCATTAGTGCTGCGCCAGCCAGCAGCAGTAGGCTCAACCAGGCCAGGGCGACCGGCCAGCGTCCACCGCGTGGACGAGGTCGTAGCGTTAGCTTAGACATGATGACTCCCGTCATTTCGAGTTGTTTTGTCTAAGCATACTCGTGTCACCCTGCAAATGCCGAGTCCCTAATGCAGGATTAGCCCTGGTGGTGGGCAGCGCTCAGAAGATATTCGAGCGTTCATACTGCTTGGGCCACTCGACGTTTTCCGCCTTGAGGGTGGCCGCTGCCCTCAGCGGCCAGGCGGGGTCGGCCAGCAGCGCGCGGCCCAGAATCACCAGGTCGGCCTGGCCGTTAGCGATCACCGACTCGGCCAGGTCGGGGCTATGAATCAGGCCCACTGCCCCGGTGGCGATATCCGCCTGGGTGCGGACTTCCTGGGCCAGGGGGATCTGGTAGCCGGGATGAATGGGAATCTGCTGGCGCGGGTCGTTACCGCCGGACGAGCAGTCGATCAGGTCGACTTGGCCGCCATCCTTGAGCAGCTTGGCCAGGCGCACGGTATCCTCGAGCGTCCAGCCGCCCTCGACCCAGTCGGTACAGGAGAGGCGCAGGAACAGCGGCAGCGTATCGGGCCACTCCTCTCTGACCGCGCTGATCGATTGCAGCAGGAAGCGAATCCGATTGTCGAACGAGCCGCCGTAGTCGTCATTACGCCGGTTGCTCAATGGCGACAGGAACTGATGGATGAGATAGCCGTGGGCGCCGTGCAACTCGAGTGCCTTGAAGCCGGCCTCCCGGGCGCGGCGGGTGCTCTCCCTGAGGCTGGCCATGGAGTCGTCGATCTGACTGGGTGTCATGGCGGCGGGAACGCCCCACTGCTGGGCGTAGGGCAGGGCGGAGGCCGATACCAGATCGTCCCAACCACCTTGTGCTGCGCTCAGGGGGTGTGAGCCTTCCCAGGGGCGGCCCACCGAGGCCTTGCGGCCTGCGTGTCCCAGCTGTATTCCCGGCACGGCACCCTGGGCATCGACGAAGGCGGCAATGCGGGCGAGCCGATCGCGCTGCTCATCGTTCCACAGCCCCAGGCAGTTGGGAGTGATGCGGCCCCGCGGCTCGATATGCACCGCCTCGGTGAACACCCAGCCAGCGCCGCCGGTGGCCCGGGCACCCAGATGCACGAAGTGCCAATCGTTGGAGAGTCCGTCGTGGCCGGAGTACTGGCACATGGGCGACATCATGATGCGGTTGCGGCCCTCCACCGAGCGGAACCTGGCCGGGCGAAACAGCTGTGGGTTGGGGTCGCGCTTGAGGATGCGGCGGGCGTTCTCGCCGCCGGAACGGGAGTCGATCACCGCGCTGGCGTTGTCGGGAGCAGGCGTCGTCATATCATCGGCTTCCTCTGTTATAGGGCGGGGGGATTGGCACACGCTCGTCTGGTGCGCCACTGACTGAGCATGAACAGGCCGGCGCTCACCCCCATCGAGGCAAGCAGTGCCGACAGAAATGTGATCAGCGGGGGCAGCGTGCCCGCCAGGACGGCCGTCACCAGGCCGAAGGCCACCAGGCTCAGCATGCCCTGCTGCGCCATGCTCACGGTGGCGCGGGCCACCTCGACGCCATAGCGCTGGTGAAGGGTCCAGCCGATGGTCAGCAGGCCGATGGGAAAGCCCACCAAGAGGCCGGAGAGCAGCGGACCGGCATTGGCCGCCAGGGTGGTGGCGACGCTCACCAGCACACCGGCCAGTACGCCGCGCAAGATCAGGTCGAACCAGCCCGAGACGGCGACCACCCGCGGCGGACTCAGCCTGAGGTAGCGCTTCACGCCCTCGGCCAGCAGCAGCACCACGGCGTACATCAGCACGGCCATGGCCGCCCCGCCCGGTAGCTGCGAGAAGAGTAGTGCCGCAGGGACCCAGCACAGGGTCGCCAGCGCCAGGCTGGCCCTGGCGCCCAGCCGCCTGGCCGAGACCACGAAGCAGATACTGAATACCAGCGTGGCGACCAGGGCATGCAGCGTCGAGAGTGCCGCCTCGCGAATGAACGCCGGCGACTGCTCCTGGAGCATGAAAAAGTAGCCGGGTCCCAGCACGATCGGCATGCCGGCTATGATGCCGCCGAGTCTGGGCCCCAGTTTGCCCACCGCAATGGACACGCCGATGACCACCACCGCGGTGGCCACCAGCTTGATCGCCAGAACGATCAGCATCGCTGTTCCATGGCCGCTTCGATCGCCAGCGCCTGGCGCAACAGGGTGGCATCCTCGCCGTTGCGGCCGATCAGCATCAGCCCGCTGGGCAGCTCTCCCGGAGCGTGATTGGGCAGCGTGATCGCGCACAGGTCGAGCAGGTTGGCCACCGTCGGGTTGCGCAGGATCAGCAGATTGAGGCGGGCATAGTCATCGTCACTGGCGACCTCTTCATGGCGCGGCGGGACCACCGGCACGGTGGGGGCCAACAGGCCATCGAAGTCGGCGAGCCATGCATCGGCCTGGCGCTGGCGCTCGCGCCGGCGCTGCAGCAGCTCGAGGTAGTCCGCCGCGCTCAAGGCAGCGCCCTTCTCGATCCGCGAGCGAACCCGCGGGTCGTAGCGCTCGCCATGCTCGCCAAGCCATTGGCGGTGCAGGTGGTAGCTCTCGGCGGCGGTAAAACCGCCCCCTTCGAGCAGCTCCGGTAGGCTGGCCAGGACCGGCGCCGGGGCCTCGATGAGCGTGGCGCCAGCGTCGCGCAGCAGTGCCAGGCTGCGGGTAAAGGCGGCTTCCACCGCTGCATCCATGCCGTCGAGCATATAGTCGCCAGGCACGACGAAGCGCTGCCCCTTCAAGGGCAGCGCGGTGACAGGTTGCCAGGGCTGGCCGGCGAGCACTGCATCGAGTCGGGCGCAGCAGGTCACGCTGCGGGCGATGGGGCCGATCGAGTCGAGGCTGTCCGAGAGTGGGAAGGTTCCCTGCCGGGGAATGCGGGACTGAGAAGGCTTGAAACCCACCAGCCCACAGAATGCGGCGGGGATGCGCACCGAGCCGCCGGTGTCGGTACCGATGCCCGCCGACGCCATGCCCTGGGCCACCGCCACGGCAGACCCCGACGAGGAGCCGCCGGGGATGCGCCCCGGGGCGAGTGGGTTGTCGGGGGTGCCGTAGTGGGGGTTGAGTCCCAGCCCGGAGTAGGCGAACTCGGTCATGTTGGTATGCCCGGTCAACACCGCCCCCTCGCGGCGCAGGCGGGCGACGATAACGCCATCCCGCTGCGCTGCCGTTTGCCACCCCTGGGAGCCGGCATGGGTGACTTCGCCGGCCACATCGAACAGCGCCTTGAGGGCAATCGGCAGCCCGGCCAGCTGGCCCGTCGGCACGCCGTCGGCACGCAGTCGGTCGGCCGCCGCCGCCTCGGCGCGGGCAGTGCGCTCGAAGCGGCGGGTGTAGACCTGGGCCCGGGGATCGTCCCGAGCATCGGCATTCTTGAGGCTGGCGTCGAGCAGGTCACTGGCCTGCCAGCGCCCCTGTTGCATGCCGTCGAGCAGGGCGTCGAGGGTGGCAGAGCGACTATCCGGCTGACTCAAGGGTGTGGTGTTGCTCATGCCACCACCTCAAGCGACGCAACCGCATAGCGGTGCTCCAGCTTATGCCCGGTGACGGGATCCTCGAGCACCATGCGAAACGCCTCTGAGGCGCGCACCCCGCCGATCACCGGCAGGGTGCCGCACAGCATCGCTTGGCCGGGGGCCAGTTGCGGCTGCTCGAGGCCGAACCGCTGGAGCAGCTCGGTGGGGTGCAGCAGCCCCGTCACCGCCCCTTGCTGGTACAGCACTTCCTTGCCGTCGAAGGTGGCGTAGGCGCTCATCTGCAGCTCATCCCAATGCTCGATTACGCTGTCCAGGCGCCACAGCTGCTGGCTGACGGGCTTGGCGCAGACCTGCTTGGAGTGCGCCACCGACCAGGCTTCGGCCTCGCGATCGGTATGATCTGAACCGATGCCCATCAGGGTGCCTTGGGGCGTGCCGATCAACACGATTTCCACTTCTCCGCTCGAGGCCTCGCCGAGTACCTGAATGGCCGCATCGGTGGTCAGCTGGTTGGCCGCTACGCGGTAGAACAGTGGCGTGGTGGAGGGTGGCGTGACGCCAATGTCCTTGAGTTCCTCGATATGTTCGTCGATGGCGGCCTGCTCACGGCCGGCCCAGCCGGCAATGATCAGCTCCTTGACCTCAACGTCGATGGGCTGCGCTGTCTCGGATAGATAAAACCTTGTCATTGGAGTCTCCTTGGTTGTCGGTGGTGTGCGGTGCTATCCGCGCAGCAGGTTGGGCAGGTACATGGCAACCGACGGGAACAGGATCAGCACGATGGCCATCAGGAACATGAAGCCGACGTAGGGCAGGGCGCCCAGCATCACGTCGTTGAAGGGACCGCCTTGGCGAACCCCCTGCACCACGTAGAGGTTGAGGCCTACCGGCGGGGTGATCAGCGCCATCTCGATCAGCAGGATCAGCAGGATGCCGAACCACACCGGATCAAAGCCCATGGCGATCACGATCGGCGCCACGATGGGGATGGTGATGACCATCAGCGACAGGGTCTCGATGAAGAAGCCCAGCACGATGTAGAGCACGATCACCAGCATCAGCGTCGAGTAGGGGCCCAGGCCTGCCGACTCCAGAAAGCCGGCCAGCTCCCGGGTCACGCCGGTGGAGGCCAGCACGAAATTGAGGAAATACGAGGCGATGATGATCAGCATGATCATGCCGGTGGTGCGCATGGTGCCGTCCAGCGCCTCGACGATGATGCCAAGCGATAGCTTGCGCATGAACAGCGCGATCAGCAGCGCACCGATCACCCCCAGGGAGGCAGCCTCGGTGGGGGTCGCCCAGCCGGCATAGATCGAGCCCACCACGATGCCGAACAGGGTCAGCACCGGTACCAGATGCTTGAGCCCCGAGAAGCGCTCGCCCCAACTGTGGTGCGTGCTGGGGCCGCCGAGGCTGGGGCGCCACAGGCAGATCAGCGCGGTACCGGCCATGAACAGCACCGCCAGCAGTAGCCCGGGCAGCAGCCCTGCGGCGAACAGTTGCGGAATGGAGGTCTCGGTCAGGAAACCGTAGACGATCAGATTGATGGAGGGCGGAATCATGATCCCCAACGTGCCCCCGGCGGCAATCGAGCCGGTGAACAGCTTGGGATCGTATTTCATCTCCTTGCCCTGGGGGATCGCCACGGTGCCGATGGTAGCGGCGGTGGCCACGCTGGAACCCGAGGTGGCGGAAAACAGCGTGGCGGTGCCGATATTGGCATGCAGCAAGCCGCCCGGCAGCCACGACAGCCAGCTCTCGAGGGCGCGGTAGGTGCCCTTGGCAATACCGGTGCGTACCAGGATCTCGCCGAGCAGGATGAACAGGGGGATGGCGATCAGCAGGAAGCTGTCCGAGGCCGACCACAGCACGTCGCCCATGGCTCTGACCAGCGGGAAGGGGGAAAAGAACTCATCCAGGAAAAGCCCCAGTGCAATAAGCGTTGCCGCGACCGGGACGCTAATCAGCAGCAGGACCAGAAGGACCAGCAGTGCGAGCAGGATCATGACAGGGGTTCCTTGTTTTCTTCACTTAACTGCTCATCGAGCGTCGGGCTGCCGGCGATCCGTTGAACACCGTCGATGTCTCCTCCCAGCAGGCCAAACAGCACGCGCAGCGTGACCAGGCCCACCGCAACGCTGAACCAGGTCAGGCCGAGCAGCCACAGCGCCTGAGGCATCCAGATGGGGGTGCCGAGAGGGGTGTTGGCGGTGGCACCGCCGGTATAGGAGTCGCTGGTGATCTCGAAGGCCGCACCCACCACCAGGATGCAGAACAGCGCCATGGCCAGCAGCGCGACCAGGTCCAGCAGGCCGCGTACCTTGGCGGGAAAATTCAGGTACAAGGCATCGATGCGGATATGTGCCTTGCGCATCAGGGTGTAGGCGAAGGACCAGCTGGCGCTGATCGCCATGATATAGCCCGTGAGCTCGGTGGCATGCACGGCAGAGCGTCCCATGAAGCGCCGCGACAGGACTTCTATGGTCACCATGGCGACGGTCACGAGGATCAGTACGCCACCGGCGCGCGCCAACCACAGCGAGCCGATCTGTACCACATCCAGCAGCTTGTCGAGGGTAGTGTTGACCCGTGCGAACATGTCTCTCTCCAGAGCGAAACCGGGCTGGCTGGCAGCCCGGTCGTCGACAATGATCCAGTGCGATTACTTGGCCGCTGTCAGGCCGGTCACTGAACCAATGGTCTCGTTCCAGCGATCGACCCACTCCTGGTCAACGCGGTTCGCCCAGTTCGGCAGCAGGGTTTCCTCGAGGTGACGAGTGGCCTCGGCGTAGTCCTGATCCGTTGCCTCGACCAGGACCATGCTGCCGGCATCGCCTCGCGTGCACTCGCCTTCGCCGGTCAGGCAGGCAATCCCCTCGCGGGTCTCCTCGACGGCAGACTCCCACACCGGGTTCTCGTAGTTGTCGCGAATCTCGCTCATCAGCCACTCCTGGGTCTCGCTGGAGAGCGACGCCCACTTGTTGCCGTTCATGGCCGTGACGACGTGATCCCAGCCGCCCACCGGCAGCGGATACAGGTGCGTAGAGACCTCATGCCAACCAGAGCTGAAGCCTGACAGCGAGCCGGTCACGGCGCAGTCGACAACGCCGCGCTGAAGGGCGCCAGGCACTTCGCTGAAGTTGAGCGTGATACCTTCGGCACCAAGTGCCTCGAGGAACTCGGCGGTGGTGCGCCCACTGGCGCGTACTTTCTTGCCTTCCAGGTCCGAGAGGCCATCGATCTCGACGTTGCAGAACACCATCTGCGAGGGGTAGGGCACCACCGCCAGCAGTTGCGCATCCTGGTAGCGCTTGGCGAAGGCGTCGGCCAGTACCGGGCGGAAAGCGTCCGCGACTTCCCTGGCGGTTGCCACATCCGGCGCCAGCATCGGCATGTCCAGGCCCTCCAGCTCCGGGGCATCCTGCACGGCGTAGTTGATCACCGTAGAGGCGATCTCCACCACGTCACGCCCCATCAGGCGATAGACCTCGCCACCGCCAAGGCCCATCTGGTCGAAGGTGGTAACGTCGGTCGAGATGCGCTCGCCGGAGGCTTCGGGGATATGGCGCTCCCAGAAGGGACGCTCGAAGTTTTGGTACAGCGACAGGCTGCTCCAGCTGCCGACATAGGAAAGGCTGGTTTCGTCGATCTCCTGCGCGACGGCATGGGAGCCTGCGACGGCCAGGGTGACGGCAGCAGCGGAGACGAGGGAGTTTCTTGTAATCATCGCATTTTCCTCACTTTCTTGGGGTTGTGTAGAGCTACAACAGGGACAGGCGGCTGTCAGGAATATCGGTGAGCAGCATATGCCCTGGGCTGTGGGTGATAGCGAACGCGATACCCGCATCGATCAACACCTGCTGCGGGGTCACGCCGCAGGCCCAGAAAAGCGGCAGTTCGCCATCAGCCACTGACACGCTATCCCCGTAGTCGGGGGAATCGATGTTGGTGATGCCTATCAGGGTGGGATCGCCAAGGTGTACCGGCGCACCGTGAGCCTGGGGGAAGCGGGTGGTGATCTGGATGGCCCGAATGGCGTCGGCCGCCGAATAGGGGCGCATCGATACCACCAGGTTGCCGCCGAATCCCCCCGCCGTGGCCAGGGGGAGCGTGGTGTTGAACATGGGCACATTGCGGCCTTGCTCGATATGCCGCACCTCGAGCCCCCCCTGCTGCAAGGCGTGCTCGAAGGTAAACGAGCAGCCCAGTGCAATGGTCACCAGGTCATCGCGCCACACGTCGGTCACCTCAGCGACGCTGTCGCTTGCCTGGCCGTTGCGATAAATCCGATAGGCGGGCACATCTCGGGCAATATCCATGTCATCGCCAAGCGCTTCACAGTCTCTCGCTCCTGGCTCACTGACCGCGAGTACTGGACACGGCTTGGGATTGGCCTGGCAAAAGCGCAGGAAGCCGTTGGCCTGGGCCTCGGGGAGGATCACCAGATTGACCTGCACGAAGCCATTGGCCAGGCCTGCGGTAGGCCCTGTCAGTGCGCCTTCCCTGGCGGCAAGGCGAACGGCCAGTGGGGTCGAATAAGCATCTAGTGAGCTAGCGGACGACATGGAGATCTGCCTCTGAATGCACGTCATTACAGTTAAGGCAGAAACAATGATTTATACAATTCGAAAATTAAGATCAGTATTGATCCAAAATTTGGATCAATAGCTTGCGTCAGCGGGTACGCCTGGCGGAGTCAGGTATCGACGTTGCATTCGGAGACGGTGTGAAAAGAGAGCTCGGCCACGGCGTGCACGACATTGCCGCCTGGTGCCGCGCCGTAGGCCGCATTGAAGACCAGGTCTGGAATCGACACCTCCACGTCGAACTGCTTGAGTCGCCCCGAGGCCAGTTCCTGCTGAATGATCTCGCGGGGCAGGGCGCTGATGCCGATGCCGTCGACCGTCATGCGGATGATAGTGGAGAGTGACGAGCTCGAATGAATCTGGGTCGAGTGATTCATGGGATCCACCAATGAGCGAATGTTGGTATAGGGTTCGCTCTTGCGCGGGTAGGTGATGATCGGCCACTTGGCCAGATCGGCTGGTGACAAGGGCGTGTCGGGGATCGCCAGGCGCGGGCTCGCCACCCATACCAGCGAGTAGCGGCACAGGCGTCGGTTGATCATGCCCGGCTGATTGACCTTGCCCATCAGGAAGGCGATGTCGATATCGTGATTCGCCACCTTGTCGGCCAGATTGACGGAAATGTCGACATCAAGCTCCAGGTTGATCGCCGGGTAGGCCTCGCTGACGCGCTCTATCATCTGCGGTAGCCAGGTATGCGCGATGGTTTCAGATACGCCCAGGCGAATGGTGCCGTGGATAGCCGTTGGCGTAGCCACCACCTGTAGCATCTCGCTATGCAGGTTCAGCATCTTCTCGGCATATACCAGCAGCTCGCGCCCCTTTGCCGTCAGTTTCACGTGCCGGCCTATGCGGTCGAACAGCTCCACGCCGAGCTGATCCTCGAGCCCCGCAATGCGTGCCGATACCGATGGCTGGGAAGCGTACAAGCGCTTGGCAGCTGCTCGAAAACTGCCCAGCCGGGCAATCCAGACAAAGGTCTCCAGCGTACGAATATTCATCGCAATCCCTGCTCCTGAAACGGGGGCGTGGCCAGCGCGTGATGATTACCGCCTCGGGGTACTTGCCGCCGAGGCCGGCATTGGGAGCATGCCAGAGTGGAGGTGTGGGTGGTATCTTGGCGGCTATCGGCTTGATCCTTAGCAACGCAATGTTTAGCGAGGCCCCATGAATCCGACCATCGAACTGTTGAAATCCCACCGCTCGATTCGCAAGTTCACAGACCAGAAGATTCCCCGCGAGCTGCTGCTGGAACTGGTCCGTGCCGGGCAGGCGGCGGCGACGTCAAACCACGTGCAGGCCTATAGCGTCATCCATGTTACGGATCCGGCCAAGCGCGAGATGATCGCCGAGCTGGCCGGCGGCCAGGGCTACATCGCCAGCTGCTCGGATTTCCTGGTGTTCTGCGCCGACATGAAGCGCCCCACCGAGGCCTCCGAGCGCACCGGCGCCAAGGTTGTGCGGGGTATGACCGAGCAGCTGCTGGTGGCCAGCATCGATGCCGCGCTCATGGCCCAGAACGTGGTGGTGGCTGCCGAGTCCGAGGGGCTGGGTATCTGCTATATCGGCGGTCTTCGTAACAACCCCCAGCAGATCAGCGACCTGCTCGCGCTGCCGGATCACGTCTATCCGGTGTTCGGGCTGTGCCTCGGCTACCCGGCCCAGGACCCTGACGTCAAGCCGCGCCTGCCGGTGGAAGCGATCCTGATGGAGAACACCTACCGTGAGGAGGATGGCCAGGTCGCGGCCTTCGACGCCACCATGAACCGCTACTACAGCGAGCGTAGCGGCGGCAACAAGGACACCGACTGGTCGCGCAACCTGCAGCCGCTGTTCGATACCAAGCTGCGCCCGCATATGCGTGACTTCCTGGTCAAGCGCGGCTTCGAGATGAAGTGACGCCGCGGCTGTGAAGATCCTCCGCGATCCTTGCACGATCCTGTCAATATGCGGGGTTGAGGATTGTGCAAGGTACTGCCCGGGGGTAGCTTGATATTCCGACGGGCACAGGAGCATGGCCATGACGCTGGAGATACCACCGTTTTCAGAAGCTAGCGGTCTGATTGAACGGTTCTGCCAGAACACTAGTGAAGGGTGCGGTACCTCACCCATACCCGGGGTGCTGCTGTATCGCGCGGACGCGCCGACCTCGGCCATGCCGTCGATCTTCGAACCCATGCTGTGCTTTATCGTGCAGGGCCGCAAACGCACCATGCTGGGTGATCGCTGCTTCGAGTATGGCGCCGGTGACTATCTGATTGCCTCGGTGGATCTGACCATCACGGGCGAAGTCATCGAAGCCAGCCCCGAGAAACCCTATCTGGCCTGTGCCCTGCGGCTCGATACGACAGTGTTGGCCGAGCTGCTGCTTGCCATGCCGGAGCAGCCGGTCTCGAATCGCCCGTGCTCGGGCATGGCAATGTGTCATCTGTCGCCGCAACTGCTGGATGCCCTGACCCGGCTGCTACGCCTGTTCGAGCGTCCGCAGGATATTGCCATCCTGGCGCCGCTGATCGAGCGCGAAATTCTCTATCTGCTGCTGCGCAGCGAGCAGGGCGAGGCGCTGCGTCAGATCGCCCTGGGTGAGAGCCACCTGACCCAGGTCAGCAAGGCGATCACCTGGATTCGCGGCCACTACGCCGATCCGCTACGAATCGATACCGTGGCCGCGGTAGCCAATATGAGCCCGTCATCGCTTCACCGCCATTTCAAGTCGGTCACGGCGATGAGCCCGCTGCAGTACCAGAAGCAGATTCGCCTGCAGGAAGCGCGGCGCCTGCTGCTGAACCAGCAGGCGGATGCGGCAAGCGTCGGCTTCACGGTGGGCTACCAGAGCCCATCGCAGTTCAGCCGCGAGTACTCGCGGATGTTCGGGGCGCCGCCGCGCAAGGATATTGCCTCTATCCGGCGCAGCGTGCCGGCAGCAGCTGGTGTCGCCAATGCCGGCTCGCTCGGCGCCGCCTGACGCGGCGCGCGTCAGTCATGGCTCAGGCAGTAGCGCCTGATGCCGGCATCTCCAGCAGCAGCGGCTCGCCTGCCAGGCCCTGCTGCAGACGGGTAGCGAGAATCTCCATGATGCCGTCGTGCTCACCCACCAAGCGCGTGGTGGTGACGTTGAGCGCGGGGGCGTGAGCCATCGCCTGCTCGCAGATCTCGGCAATGTCGCCGCCCTCGCCGGCGTGGCGCCCGGGAGAGAGAAACAGCATGGCCAGGATCACGTCGCCCTGGGCCATGGCGGGAGAGGCCAGCAGGGTCTCCAGCAGCGGCTCGTTGAAGCGGTAGGCGTCGCCGTCGCGGCGCTCCATGGAGGCAAAGGTGACGCAGCTGGCCTCCTCGGCGAGCAGGATGCTGAGCTGGCCGGCGAGGTAGTTGCGTACCGCCGTGACCTCCGGAATTGGGCTGCCGTGATCCACCAGGACCACCTTGGGACGCGACAGGCCCGCCATACGCTCGCGCACGTTGTCCGCCAGCAGCTGGGCCAGGCGCAGGTCCAGCGGCGCCTGGCTGTCGACCAGCGGCAGCGCTACCTTGATGCTCAGTTGGGGGTGGCTGGCCTGTACCTCGGCCAGGCGCTCCGGCAGGTAGCGGGTCAATGCCTGGCTGGGGCCGAAGAAGAACGGCACGATCACCAGTTCGGTGACGCCCTGGGCGGCGGCCTGTTCGGCCAGCGGGCCCATCGATACCGCCTTGCGGCCGTCGAGCTGCTCGGGGGGGATCTTGTAGGAGTGCAGCAGCGAGGCAGCCTCGACGGCCTCGCCGCTGGCCTGGCTGAGTTCATCGGCCAGGCGACGCAGGTTGAGGGCGGCCTGGGGGCGCAGTGAGCCGTTGTCGACGAGCAGAATCTTGCGCATGGAGGTCTCTTGGCTGGGGCAGGCGGAGTGGCGCTGCGTTGGGCGGTTCGTGCAATCACACGATCAACGATGATTTTCTCAATAGGGACATATTGCAAGGAAAGCGCGATGGGACGACATGTTTTTCCCTTCAGGGAGAAATGGCTGCTGCATGCCGCGTCTCCACGCATGTAGTAGCCTGATAGGCACCCAGGCCCGCGGGCGGGGTGGCTATTCGATTATTGGGAGATGTGATGGAAACGCTACTCAACGCAAACGCGGAGCTCTCGGACGCCGCACTCACCGCCATTGCGCACATGCCAACGGCCAGCCTGCCGGCGTTGATGGATGCGTCTTTCGCCAAGCGGCTGAGCGACGCCGACCTGATGCGGGTGGCGGTACTGCTGGCGCAGAAGAGCTACGACGAGGGCGGCTGCCCGATTGGGGCGGTGATCATCGACAACGACACGCGGCGGATTCTCGGCAAGGGCCATAACACCCTGGTGCAGGAGAACCACCCCTACCACCACGGCGAGACCTCGGCGATCCGCGATGCCGGCCGCATCGACTTCAGCCGCACCACGCTATTCACGTCGCTTAGCCCCTGCGAGATCTGCGCGACCCTGGTGCATATGCGCGGCTTTGCCCGTGTGGTGGTGGGCGATGTCACCAATGCCTCGGGCACCGAAGCCTTGCTGCTCAGCAAGGGCGTAGAGGTGGAGGTGCTGGAAGACACTCGTGGTATCGAGCTGTATGCGCGCTTCCGCGCCGAGAAGCCCGAGCTGGACCTTGAAGACTGGCAGGGGCTGGGCGGCAGGAAGTGATGGTGGAGATAGCAAAAAGCCCCCTCCGGGGAGGGGGCAGACTGATACTAAGAGAGACTCGGTAAGGGAGTGTCAGTCGTCGCTGGCTGCCAGTAGCGGGGCCTCGCCGGTGCGGACTTCATCCCAGGCCTGGTCGAGGGTGTAGCCCTGGCAGGCGTCGATGGTGTCGAGCACCTCGACGGCATGCTGCAGGGACTCGCCGTTGCCCTTCAGGGCAACCACCAGCTTGGCAAGGTCCAGCTTGCTGAAGGTGTTGGCAATGGCGTCGGCTTGTTGGGTCAGTTGGGTGCAGTTCATGGTTAAATCCTCGTGTAAGGTCATCATCCCCCGGGAGCATCCCGTCTTGGGGTTGCCATCGACGATGGCGTTCTGGTGCCTTAGCTACTCATGCCGGGCCGGGTAAGCGCCCAATGCTGCAACTGCGACAGGTTCACAAGCGTTCCAAGACCTTCGCTCTGGCGCCTGGATCAAATAAGGCATGGCGCTCAGTTGGTAGCTGGGGTCAGGTCAGTGGATCGAGGTAGCGATACTCTGTCCTGAACCGTGATTTCACTATGGGCCAGGATCATGCACTGCACAAAGCGCCATTAGCCGCACGCCTCGTTGTAGTAAAACGACATATTGTGCATTGCACCACTGGGCAGGTAGCGGAGCTACCGGAAGGGTATGAAGGAGTCGACCATGCAGGCCATCAGCAGCGCACGGCCCATCGGGGTGATCAGCGACACCCACGGCCTGATGCGTCCCGAGGCGTTGGCGATGCTCGAAGGCTGCGGCGTGATTCTGCACCTCGGCGACGTGGGTAGCAGGGACGAAGACGCCGCCATCCTCGAACGACTGGGGGAGCTTGCCCCGCTGGTCACGGTACGCGGCAATATCGACACCGCGCCCTGGGCCGAGGCCCTGCCGATGACCCACGACCTCAGCGTCAACGGCTGGCGCCTGCATCTGGTGCATATCCTCGAGGCGTTCGACCCCGCCACGCCCTGCGACGCCGTGCTCCACGGCCACTCCCATAAACCGCGCAACCAGTGGCGGGATGGCCGGCTGCTGTTCAACCCCGGTGCCGCCGGCAAGCGGCGCTTCCGCCTGCCCATCACCCTGGGCAAACTATGGGCCGATGAGCGCGGCCTGCGCGGCGCCATCCTGCATCTGCCGCTGTGAGACAAGCGGCGGTGACCACTCTGTCGTGACCTGGAGCCGAGACACATGTCCACCGAGGAAGCCACGCTGGCACCGCGCTTACGCGCGCTGCTTACCCAGCTGCCCAGCGAGGCCGTGCCGATCACCTACCAGCAGGCCGCCGAGGCCCTGGGATTGACGCCGCCGGGGACCATCCAGCGCGTTGCCCTGGCGCTGGAGGCCCTGATGCACGAGGACGTGGCAGCCGGTCGCCCGCTGATCGCGGCGCTGGTTGTCAGCCGCCGAGGCGATCTGCCGCGGCAGGGCTTCTTCGAGCTGGCGGTAGCGCTTGGCCGTTTTCCCGCCGACCCGGCGCAGCACGCAGCCGCCTATAGGCACGAGCTGGCGCAGGTGTTGGCGGGCTAGGTATTCCGACAAGTCGGCGAGCGAAGGTCAGGCCGCCTCGCCATAGGCCTGATGCACGGCATCCTGAAGCCAGTCCCGAAAGGTCGCCATTGCCGCGCTGGGGGCGCGGGATATCTGACGTGTCAGCCAGTAGCGGCCCAGTGACGTGGTGGTCGCAAATGGCTGAACGATGTTGCCCGTTGCCAGTTGGCGCTCGAACATCCGCGGCGGTGCCAGTGCCACGCCCGCGCCTTGGGTGGCCGCCTCCATCATCGCCAGGGAGGAATCGAAGGTGATGCCTCTCACCAGCGGTGGTGGGTGGGGGATGCCCGCCGCGGCAAACCAGCTGGGCCACTCGTTCTCGCGATAGGAGCGCAGCAGGGTGTGCTGCATCAGGTCGTCAGGGGCGCTCAGCGTTGCCGCGACTCTCGGTGTGCAGAGGGGCGATAGCGGCGCCTCGAACAGCGGCTCGGCATCGCAGCCGTACCAGGCGCCGTCGCCGAAACGAATGGCGAAATCCAACCCCTCGGCGGCCATGTCGACCCGATTGTTGTGGGTCGAGAGGCGCACATCGATAAGCGGGTGGCGTGCCTGGAACTCGGCCAGACGTGGCAGCAGCCAGCCCACCGCAAAGGTACCCACCGCGCCAACCATCATGATCTCCCTGACCTGGCCGCCTTCCAGGCGCCCCAGCATCTCCGCCATGCGGTCGAAGGCATCGCCCAGTATCGGCAGCAGCGCCTCGCCTTCGGCGGTAATCATCAGGCCTCGCGGCAGGCGCTTGAACAGCACCACGCCCAGCCGCTGTTCCAGGAGCTTGACCTGATGGCTGACGGCAGCCTGGGTCACGTTCAGCTCGTCACCCGCGCGGGTGAAGCTTCTTAGGCGGGCGGAAGCCTCGAAGGCGCGCAGGGCATTGAGCGGCAGATAAGGTCTCGTCATAGCCCAAATCCAGTTTATGGCTGATGCAAGTTAACATAGTTTGTGGAGCCGTTTCGCGACCTACTAATCTAGCCATCAGCAGCGTATTGCCTGCTTCTGAATCAAAACGACGACAGCGAGATGGAATCATGACCCTAAAATTTTTACTGGCCGGCGCCCTGGTGCTGGGCCTGGCCCCACTAGGCGCGATGGCCGACACCTGGCAGGAGCGGGACGACTGGGCGGCGCTGTTTCAGGAACATGGCGCCGAGGGCACCCTGCTGATAGTGGATCAGCGTCAGGATGCCCAAGCGACCTGGGTGCATGACGCCGAGCGTGCACGCCAGCGCTTCGTGCCGGCCTCCACCTTCAAGGTGCCCCACACCCTGTTTGCGCTGGATGCTGGCGTGGCGGACGACGAGTTTCAGGTGTTTGCCTGGGATGGCACCGAACGCACCGCTGCGGCGTGGAACGCCGATCAGACCCTGCGCTCTGCCATGCGCAACTCGACGGTGTGGCTCTATCAGCATTTCGCCCGGGAGCTGGGCGAGGAGAGCGAGCGGCGCTACCTGGCAGAGATCGACTACGGTAACGCCGAGATAGGCAGCGACCTCGAGAACTTCTGGCTCGCCCCTGGCCACCTGGAGGTCTCCGCCGAGGAGCAGATCGGCTTCCTGCAGCAGCTCTATCGCAACGAGCTAGCGTTCGACGAGGCCGACCAGCGGCTGGTCAAGGACCTGATGATCGGCGAGGCCGGCCGCGACTGGATCCTGCGCGCCAAGACCGGCTGGTCCGGCGAGCTGGCCTGGTGGGTGGGCTGGGTCGAATGGCCCAGCGGGCCGGTGTTCTTCGCCCTCAACATGGATACCCCTAATCGCATGGACGATATCCCCAAGCGCGATGCCATTGTGCGCGAGGCTCTGCGTGGCCTGGAGGCACTGCCCTAGGTTTGCTACGAAAACTGCCTGTGCTTCACGCAAACGCCGTCTGCGTGAAGCTCTCGCGGCGGACGATCTGGCGGTGCCAGGCCGCTAGCCTGGGGCGGCCCTTGGCCCACGCCACCTCAGGCAGCCGGAACGCCAGGTAGTCCAGCGCGACGGCAACGGCGATATTGCCAAGGGTCATGGCCGACGCCGCCTGGGCCTCGTCGAGCTCCTGCTCCAACTGGTCCAGGATGCGCTGAAAGGCGCGCTGGCGGCGCTGCCCCAGCACGCTGTCGTCGGCCTCGTGGCCGTGATGCTTGCGCGCGATCACCGTGGTGAAGGCGGCATCCATCAGCCCTTGGCCGAGGCCGACAAGATGCAGCACCTCGCTCGAGCGTGCTGACGGAATCAGTGGCTCTCCGGGGCCTTGCCCCTCGAGGTAGAAGGCGATCAGCAGCGATTCGCTGAGCGCCGTGCCGTCCGCCGTTATCAGTGCCGGAATGCGCCCGGCGGGGTTGGTCTCCAGCAGCGCGGCATCATCGGCCCAGGGATCGCACCAGCGCAGCGTCACCGCTTCGGCCAGGCCTTTCTCCAGCAGCGTGATACGAACCATGCGGGCATAGGGCGAGGTCGCGTTGAGAAAGAGTTCCATCAGTGCCTCCTGGGTGGGGTGGAGAGAGCGCCGTGGCGTGCCTGCAGGCTACGGCTTAGAAGTACCAGAGCGAAGCCGCCGGCCAGCATTACGCTGCCGATGGCGAAGAGTGGCGTATAGCTGCCCCACCCATCGTAGAGGGCGGACATGCCGTAGCCCGAAGCCGCCTGTGCCGCGGCGAACGCCGCGGTGGCGCGGCCCCAGAGTCGCTTGTGAGCCGCCGGGCCGGCCAGCTCGGCGAGCCGGCCGGAGGTCAGCGCCACGATGCCGGGGATCATGGCACCGACCACGAAGGAGGAGGCCGAGCGGCTGAGCAGATCCAGCGACAGCAGCGGCAGGGCAATCGCGGCGGCCTTGGCCAGGAACGCCAGGGCCAGCCCAAGGTGCCAGCCTAGCCGCCGGGCAACGGCGCCGGCCAGCAGCGGGCCGCACACCGCCCCCACCCCGAACAGGCCCCACTGCAGGGCGGCGGGGGAGTGGCCGAGGGCGTTCTCCCTGGCCAGGTAGTCGACCCAGAACACCGTATGCGGCACGAACCCCGCGCCATCCAGGGCATAGGCGCCTATCACCAGCAGCACGGCGATGGCCACTCCGGGGTGTGCCCGGGGGGCGCCTGCTTGCTCGGGCGAAGCGGGCGCGGGTATCGCCAGGCGCGCCAGGCCGCGGTTGCCGAGTAACCCCGCGACAAGAGTCAGCACGCCGAGGGCCATCCAGGTCGCCATCAGGCTGGTCTCGAGCAGCCGCGGCACTACCCAGGCCGAGAGCAGCACCCCCAGGCCGATACCGGTAAACACCAGGCCACCGACATGGGCGCGCCGGCCTGTCGGTGTGGCCGTCAGTGCCAGGGACGGGCCGACCACCATCAGGATCGCCCCGGCGATGCCTGAGACCAGCCGCCAGACGAAGAACCAGGCAAAGCCGGCAGGCCATGCACAGAGCACAAAACTCAGGGCGATAGCCGCAAAACAGACGCCGAGCAGCGCCCGCGGTGGGTAGCGTTCGGAGAGGACGTGGCCTGAGAGTGCGCCGATCAGGTAGCCGAGCAGGTTGGCTGCCCCGAGATAGGCCGCAGCGCTGGCGCTGAACCACTGCGCTTCGACAAGCGCCGGCAGGAGCGGCGTGTAGGCAAAGCGAGCGAGGCCGATCCCGGCGAGGGTGGCCATGATGCCCGTGAGCAGGGCGGGAATATCTCGCTTATCGACCATGCAAGGCGGTCCTGAATCAGCGGCAGTACCCCAAGAGTACGTGGCGGCGGTTATTCATGGATAATGATTTGTCGTGATATAGGCTATCTTGTTATGTGATCAAGAGGTGTCGGCAGGAGGTGCCGCATGCAGCTCAAGTCTCTGCGCCTGTTAATGGGCGTGGCGGAAACCGGTAGTTTCGTGGCGACCGCTCAGCGGCTGCATACGGTGCAGTCCAACGTCACGGCGCATATCAAGAAGCTCGAAGATGAACTGGGCGTGCAGCTGGTGCATCGTAGCGGGCACGTCCGGCTGACCACGGCCGGGATGGCACTGGCTGAGTATGCCGAGCGCATGCTGAGCGCCCACGATGAAGCGGTATCGCTGTTCAAGGGCGACAAGGTGGCCGGCAGCCGGCTACGCATCGGCGCCATGGAAACCACCACGGCGCTGCGTCTGCCGCCCATCCTGGCCGCCTTCCATGGAGCCTATCCGGAGGTCGATCTGCAGCTGCAGACCGGCCCAACGGCGTCACTGGTCGAGCGGCTCACGGAAGGCTTGGTCGACTGCGTATTCGTGGCGGGGCGTCTCGATCACCCTCACTACCACCTCGAGAAGGTGTTCAGCGAAGAGCTGGTGCTGGTGAGCTCCACCCCCATGCTGGCCATGCCCAGCACCGAAGAGTTGTTGACCGCGACCTTTCTCGCTTTCCGTCAGGGCTGCAGTTATCGCCAGCGTATCGAGCTGCTGCTGGCTTACTGCGGCGTCAGCGCGGCGAGGATCTTCGACCTTGGCTCGCTGGACGCCATGCTCGGATGCGTCGCTGCCGGCATGGGCTACACCGTGCTGCCAAGGACCACGGTGGAGGCCCATCAACACCGCTTCGCGATTCACTGCCTGGCACTGCCAGCCCCCATTGCGCAGGTCGACACCTACTTCGCCGCCGCCCAGCCGGCCACCTGGACGCCGGCGCTGGCGCGCTTCGTCGACACCCTGCGCCAAGTGGCGGCTAGCGATACCCGCCGTTCAGAGTCGGGTGGCGGGTAGTGCCGCCAGGCGTCCTGGCTTACATCTGCGCCTGCAGGTAGTTCTCTCTGCCCAGCATCTTGATCAAGCGCAGCTGCTGCTCCAGCCAGTAGGCGTGGTCCTCTTCGGTGTCGGCCAGCAGCCCCAGCAGCACGCTGCGGGTCTGAAAGTCGCTCTCCCGCTCGCACAGCGCGATGGCATCCTTCAGGGCGTCGCCCACCTCGTACTCGAGCTGCAGGTCGTTGCCGAGCATCTCCTCCACGTCCTGACCCACGCGCACCGGTGTACGGGTGTGCATGTCGGGCTTGCCTTCAAGGAACAGGATCCGCTCGATCAGCTGCTTGGCATGGTCCTTCTCATCGTCGAACTCATGGGCGATGCGCTCGTAGAGCTTGGTGAAGCCCCAGTCGGCATACATCTCGGAGTGGATGAAATACTGGTCCATGGCGGCGAGCTCTGCCGCGAGCAGGCCGTTCAAGGCGTCGATAATGTTCTGGTTGCCTTTCATGGGGTTACCTTCATTAGCACGATGTATAGGTAGTGCATCCTAGAGAGAATTGCGCTATTGGTCAATTTTTCCTTTAAATTCAGTGTCTTGATATTAATTTCGCGTGCGATTTGCATTCGGTTTCCAGCGTGCCGGCGCGCTGCTTGAGCGAATGGACTTAATCGATCGCCCTGGCGTGCTGGATCGTCACGGCTTGCCAGAGCGCCTGCGCCGCTCGGCCGCTGAGTTCACGCTCGCGGTAGAGCTTGATGGCGACGGGGAGGCTCCACTCCGCGTCGCCGGCCGCCACCAGCCTTCCCGCGTCCAGGTCGTCCTCGACCAGGGTGCGCGGCAGCCAGGCGACGCCGTGGCCATCCAACGCCATGGTGCGCAGTACCGAGGCGGCATGGGCGGTGAAGGCCGTGTGCGTGGCCGCCAGGCGCTGGTCGAATACCGAGCGGATGATACGCCCCAGGCCCGACTCCTCGCTGTACTGCAGCAGCGGCACGCTGGCCTCGGCGCCCAGTAGGTGGCGGGCTCCGCCTTGCTCGTCGGGTGAGCAGACGGGGATCAACTCGTCGTCGCCGACCTGGATGGCGAGGTAGGCATCCGCATCCAACGCACCCGGCGCCTGCGCGTGGGCATGGCTCAGCACGAACTGGGCCTTGCCCTCCTGCATCAGCGCTTCGCAGCGCTGCAGCACATCCGACATCAGCTGCACCGACGCTAGTGCCGTGGTCGACTCCAGGCCGCGCAACCAGCGTGGCAGGAAGGTGAAGGAGAGCGCGTGGGTAGAGGCCAGGCGCAGCGTCACCGAGCTGGCTTCGGCGACCCGCTGGGCATCGCCCGGCACCCGTGAGACCCGTGCCAGCAGATCCTGCGCCACCCCGAGAAACCACTCGCCAACCTCCGTCAGTCTGGCGGGCTGAGTGCTTCTGTCGAATAGCTCGGCGCCGACCCATGCTTCCAGCGCCCGTATGCGGCGGCTGAACGCCGGCTGGGAGCTGTGACGCTCCTCCGCCGCGCGGGAAAAGTTGCCCGTTGGCGCCAGGGCCAGGAAGTCTTCGAGCCAGATCAGGTTCACGGTCGGTTCGTCCCGTGCATGACATCAGCGAAATTGAGCATTGGCGGGGAGCCTCTCGGTGGGACGATCATGGCTAGACGTGGTAACCCTTGGAGGCCAAGTATGAAGATCGTCGAGATTCGCGAAAAGACCGTTCCCATCAGTTCGTCCATCCGCAACGCCTACATCGACTTCAGCAAGATGACGCTGAGCCTGGTGGCCGTCATCACCGACGTGGTGCGCGATGGCAAGCCGGTGGTGGGCTACGGTTTCAACTCCAACGGGCGCTATGGCCAGGGCACCCTGATGCGCGAGCGCTTCATCCCCCGGGTGATGGAGGCCGACCCGGAAGCCCTGCTCGATGCCAGCGGCAGCAATCTCGATCCGCACAAGATCTGGGATGCCATGTTCATCAACGAGAAGCCCGGCGGGCACGGCGAGCGCTCGGTTGCCATGGGCACCATCGACATGGCGGTGTGGGACGCCGTGGCCAAGATCGAAGAAAAACCGCTGTTCCAGCTGCTGGCCGAACGCTACGGCAACGGCCAGCCCGACCGTCGGGTGTTCGTCTACGCCGCCGGTGGCTACTACTACCCGGGACAAGACTACCGCAAGCTGCAGGATGAGATGCGCAGCTATCTGGACCGCGGCTACAGTGTGGTCAAGAAGAAGATAGGCGGCGGCTCCCTGGAGGAGGACCTGCGCCGCATCGACGCCGTCATGGAGGTGCTGCAGGACGGCCAGAAGCTGTGCGTGGATGCCAACGGCCGCTTCGACCTGGAGACCGCAATCGCCTACGCCAAGGCGCTCTCGCAGTACGACCTGTTCTGGTACGAAGAGCCCGGCGACCCGCTCGACTTCGAGCTGCAGGCGACCCTGCGCAGCTTCTACACCAACCCCATGGCCACCGGCGAGAACCTCTTCTCGATGCAGGACGCGCGCAACCTGATCCGCTACGGCGGCATGCGCCCCGACCGCGACTGGCTGCAGTTCGACTGTGCGCTGAGCTATGGCCTGGTCGAATACCTGCGCACCCTCGATATGCTCAAGGAGCATGGCTGGTCGGCGAGCCGTTGCGTTCCTCACGGCGGCCACCAGATGTCGCTCAACATCGCCGCTGGCCTGGGCCTTGGCGGCAATGAGTCCTACCCCGACCTGTTCCAGCCCTTCGGCGGCTTTCCTGACGGTGTGCGCGTGGAAAACAGCTTCGTCACGCTCCCCGACCTTCCCGGTATCGGCTTCGAGGGCAAGGCCGACCTGTACCGCGAGATGCAGGCGCTGTCGGCCTGAGCTTCTCGAATGCCCTGGCAGGCTGAACGCCTGAAGCATCGCCCTGGCTGTTCACGGCCAGGGCGGCGTCGTTTCTGACTACACTTTGATGCCCTTTTATCAGCAGACGCTGGGAAAGGTATATTGCGCTACGCTTAATCGCGATGAATCGCGTCGCCGAAGAGCGGTTGGTCCAATAGACGCGAAGCCTCTCTCCAATGCCTAGAGAGTTAACGAATGAGCCTGGAAATCACCCTGGTCGTCTTACTGGCTGCGCTGTTCAATGCAAGTTGGAATGCGATCGTCAAAGTAGGTGGCGACAGGGTTGCAGTCATGGCAGTGGTCACGCTATTCGGCAGTCTCATCTCGGCGTTTGCGTTGCCCTTCGTACCGCTCCCGGATCCCGCGAGTTGGCCACTTCTCGCCTTGGCCATCTTGATACACACGGCCTATCACTTCTCTTTGCCCATGGCCTATCAGCATGGCGATTTTGGCCAGGTCTATCCCATCGCCCGTGGGTCTGCGCCGCTGCTCGTTACCCTGGGGGCTGCGGTGTTTGCGGGAGAACTATTGGGTTTTCTGCCGATGCTCGGGGTGCTCTTCCTGGCGGTCGGCGTGATGTCCTTGTCACTCGATACCCGAACGGGCCTCACCAGGAATCCCCGGGCGATTCTGCTGGCTCTTGGCACAGGTGCTTTAATCGCGTCCTACACACTGGTAGGCGGCCTTGGCGCACGCCAGGCGGGGTCGGTGCTGGGTTTTGCCGTGTGCTTGACCATCGGCAATGGACTGCTGACGTTTCTCATTGCAAGTACCTGGAAGCACAAGGCCATAAAAGCTGTTGTCTGCGGAAATCTGGTGCCTGCAGCACTTGGCGGCGGAATGCAGGTGGGGGCGTACTGGATCGTCATCTGGGCGATGGCTTACGCACCACTCGGCATGGTCTCGGCCCTGCGTGAAACTGGCGTGTTGTTCGCTGCGCTGATCTCCACCTTTATCTTGAAAGAAGGCTTCGGGGTTTGGCGGTTCATTTCCTCCGGGCTGATCGCCTGCGGTATCGCGCTGACACGCTATAAGCCATAGCGGCCTCTCAAACCAGGCTGGATTGACGCTCCTGTGTTTTTCGGAGAGGCTAAGGGCAGCGCCGCAAGGCGTCCCCGTCCGCGGAAAGGGCTGCGCCCATCGCTTCACATCACGGATTCCATACGACTCCCGGCCTGCCCGGCGGACACAGGCGCATGGAGGGAATCGTATGTCCACGCTCCCCCGGCGTGACGCCACGTCACACGGCCGTTTCAATCTCGAACAGCAGCGCAAGCGTGCCAAGGAGCTGCTCAAGGCGGCACGTGCCGACGAGCCTGCCGCCCTGGCACGAATTCTTCAGCAGATCCCCCCGCGCGAGGCACCGCTGAAGCTCGCGGATGCTCAGTTTGTCATCGCCCGTGAGTGCGGTTTCCCTAGTTGGCCGAGGCTCAAGGTGCATATCGAATCGCTTGACGCCTCGCGGCTGCTATTGCGCGAGTGCGGTGACAGCGATATGGACACGCTGCATTTACGCTGCGGCTCGGATATCGAGCACACCCTGCCTACCGCCGGCTTCGAGGGTGATTTCCTCGAGTTCTCCGATCCGTTCTGCATCGGCCCGCTGCAGGATCTTTCGCCCGAGGCGCTGATGCGCATGCGTGCCAGCTTTTTGGCGGAGGTTTCCGGCATGGCTGAGCGTGATGCACTGGCCCGGCTGCGCAAAGGCTACGAGGCATTGGACCAACTCAGGCGCTATGAGCGGTTGGTGCTGTGGTTCGAGCACGATAGCTACGACCAGTTGATCCTAGCCTACCTGCTGCACCGGCTGCATGCGGACCCACCGAAGGCCAGAATCGAGCTGGTGGCGGTGGAGTCAGTGCCCGGCGTGGAACGCTTTATCGGCATCGGCCAGCTCGCCCCGGATCTGCTCGCCTGGCTGTGGCGGCAGCGCCGCCCCGTTGAGACGCCATTGCTCGAGTTGGGCACTCGGGCTTGGCAGGCACTCACTGCCGAAAGCCCCGAAGCGCTACAGGCACTGGCCGCCACCGGCACGCCGGCCCTGCCGATGATGGGCCGCGCGCTGGCCCGGCACCTGCAGGAGCGGCCCGCCGCAGACACTGGCCTAGGCTTGACGGAACGACTGACGCTCGAGATCGTACGCGACCACGGCCCGCTGCCGGTGGGCAAGGCGTTCTCCTATCTGATGCGCGAGTACGAGCCGCTGCCCTACCTGGGCGACCTGATGTTCTGGTGGCTGCTGCAACCGCTGATCGATGCACCAGAGCCGCTGCTTGCCATCAGCGCCACCCATCAGGAGTGGCCCCACCGCCAGCTCGCGCTGACGGCGCGGGGCTGGGCCGTACTCGGGGGGCTCCAGGATGGCTCTCACACATGACTCTGCTAGTGCCAGCATCGCTGTTCTGGCAGCCGGTTCGTTGGCTCCAGCGACGCTGGAGTCAATCAGTGTCAGCCGAAAGCGCCACTGCACGCTGTGCCTCAAGCGCCTGGAGCCGTTCTTCCAGCGCCTGCTTGATGCCGGTATACGCCGAGCTGCCGAGCGCCAGCCGCAAGGGTGGATTCGTCTGGTCGGCGGCGGCGATCATGGCGTCTACCGTTCTGGCGGCATCACCCTTTATCTCGAAGTTGCCATCCGCCACGGCACGCCTGACGTCGCCCGCCGGCGTTGCCTCATAGGCCTCCATGGGCGTTCCGTGCACGAGCCCGGTGGCGAAGTCGGTCGCGGTGGGGCCCGGTTCCACAATCAGGAAATCGATCCCGAGCGGCGCCACGTCCTGGGCCGTCGATTCGACGAACCCCTCGATGCCCCACTTGGTGGCGTGGTAGAGCGAGAAGTTGGGATAGGCTTTCTGGCCGCCTTCCGAGGAGACCTGTACGATGCGCCCGCCGCCCTGGGCGCGCAGGTGGGGTAGTACCGCCCGGATCAGTTGGATCGAGCCGGTGAGATTGGTGGTGATCTGGTGGTCTATCTGCTCGTCGCTGAGCTCTTCGGCGGCGCCGAAGAGGCCATAGCCGGCGTTGGACACCACCACATCGATCCTGCCCATGCGCTCGAAGGCCTGGCGAGTAACCTCGCGGATCCGCGGTACATCGGTCAGGTCGAGTGTCAGCACCAACAGGCGTTCGCCATGTGCCTGCTGCAGCGCGTCGAGTACGCCCTCCCGGCGCAGCGTGGCGACCACGCGATCGCCGCGTGCCAGTAGCTGTTCGGTCATCAGTCGGCCGAGACCTGAGGAGGCTCCGGTAATCAACCATGTTTTGCTCATCGTTCTGTTCCTTCCTAGCGGGTGGGTTGGCCAGTTCATGGTGGTACTCCCGATTGGAAAGCAGAAGTCGTCTAGTATGGGATGATGACGTGAGAGGAATTCACCAATGACCAAGCCGACACTGGCCGACCTCGATGCCTTTGCGGTGGTAGCCGCCGAGCGGAGCTTTCGCCGCGCGGCCGATCTCATCGGCGTCTCGCGCTCGGCATTGAGCCACCGCATGAGACATCTGGAAGAGCAGCTGGGCGTCAGGTTGTTACACCGCACCACCCGGAGTGTCACCCTGACCGATGCCGGCAGTCGGTTTCTGGCGCGCATAACGCCGACCTTGAGGGAGCTGGATGCCACGCTGGATACGCTCGCCGACGACCGCGGCGAACCCAGCGGTCAGCTGCGCATCAATGCCGGCAAGGAGGCGATCCGGCTGCTGATAGCCCATGTCGTTCCCGCCTACCTGCGCCAATACCCCGCGGTAGAGCTCGACCTCGTCAGCGAAGGGCGGCTCGTCGATATCGTCGAGCAGGGGTTCGATGCCGGGGTCCGGCTGGGGGAGGCGGTGCCCCAGGACATGATTGCGGTGAAGCTGGGCGATGACTTGCGATTCCTCGCCGTGGCCTCGCCGGACTACCTGCACCGCTTCGGCACGCCCAAGGTGCCCGACGATCTACACAAGCATCACTGCATTCGCCAACGGCTGCCCAGCGGCAAGCGATACCGCTGGGAGTTCGAACGCCGAGGGCAGGAGATCGCCATCGATGTGCCCGGCACCCTGACGCTCGACGATATCGGCCTCATGGTCGACGCGGCGGCCGACGGCCTCGGTATCGCCTTCGTTCCTGAGGTTGCGGCCCGCGACCGGCTCGCCACGGGCCAGCTCGTTGCGGTGTTGGAAGCATGGAGCCCGCCGTACCCCGGCTTGATGCTCTACTATCCCGGGCATCGCCACGTGCCCGCGGCGCTGCGCGCCTTCATCGACCTGATGAAGGCGCCGGACACCCAGGCCAGCATGCGTAGGGCGCAGATTAACGATGGCGTCTAGCCAACTACCGGCGGCTGCTCCAGCTGCCCCGTTTCGTCATGATCGCCGTCGTAGTGCTTCGTGAGGGAAACGGCGACAGCCAGGACGTGTGGCTCACTGATCGGTTTCGGCGAGAATCCGCTGCGGGTCCGGGGCGCCGTCGGCCACCTTGCGGCGCTGACGTAGCAGGTCCAGCAGGCCACTGCCGAGCAGGGCGGCGAGGATCAGGCCACCGCCAACGAAGGCCAGTGGCGGCGGCACCTCGCCCACCCACCACCACACCAGCAGGGTCCCCACCAGGGTCTCCAGCAGCATCACCAGGCTGGCCTCGGCGCCGGTCAGGTAGCGGGGCCCGGTCTGGATCAGGTAGTAAGCCGCGGGCAGGAACACCAGCCCCATCAGCAGCAGGCGCAGCAGATCCTGCATAGGAGGTAGCTGCATGCCGCCCAGGGCCAGGGCGGGCAGCAGCATCACCAGGCAGCCCAGGGGCAGGATCACGGTGGTATCCACGCCGCGCTGGGCGCTTGCCACGGTCATGTTGACGGCAATCGTCAGCGGGATTGCCAGGGCCACCACCATCCCCAGCGGCGAGCCCTGTCCCATCTCACCGGCGGCCATCAGTCCCGCCCCCAGTACGCAGAGCACGATCACTAACCAGGTCTGTATTCTGAGGCGCTGACCAAATAGCAGCAGGCCCAGCAGCCCCGCCACCAGGGGCGCCAGGTTCTGGATCACCAGCACGTTGCCGGCGGCGGTCAGCCGTACTGCCGCCACGAAGCCCCAGGCACTGCCGGCAAAGGCCAGTGGGCACCACACTGCCGCCGAGCCACAGGCGCGCACTGCTCCGGGCAGCCCGCGGCCATAGCGGGCCAGGGCTACCATGCCCAGCACCACGCCCAGCAGCAGAGCCCGCCAGAACACGAAGACCTCCACCTCGACCTGCGTGTCCTTGACGAAGAGGGCATCCGGGGAGAGCAACAGCACCCCGGCGCCGGTGATCAGGTAGCCACGGGCGCGCCTCGGGAGTCCTTGCCACATGGGGTATCTCCTTGAACAGCGGTCCCGCTAGTCTCGGCGCTGGCCAAATAAGCGCAGGTCGGGAAACGTCCCCGGCCTGCGTAGTCACGACACAGCGAGGTTTTTACCAACCATATGCCACCCTGCATCCGCACAATTCTCATAGGCAGGAAAAGTGGCACTCGAGGCCGAAATGGGTATCGTGACACAAGGCCACCAGGAGGATGTGTGATGCTCTACGGAAGCTGTCTTTGCGGAAAGATATGCTACGAAGTCAGCGCCGAGATCGACGAAGTTTCCATGTGCCACTGCAAGCAGTGCCAGAAAGCGCAGGGCTCTGCCTTTGTCGCCGTGGCGCCGATTCGCTCGGCCGACTTCCGTATCACCCAGGGCGCGGAATACTTGACGGAGTACCGCGCCACGCCGAACAAGGCGCGGGTGTTCTGCTCGGTGTGCGGCAGCCCGCTGTATAGTGCCCGCGACGACAGGCCCGAGGCCAAGCGGCTGCGGCTTGGCACCCTGGATACACCGGTAACGCCGAGTAAGCGCTACCACGGCTGGGTGTCGTCCAAGGCTGAGTGGTTCGATCTCGGCGATGAGTTGCCCAAGTTTCCGGAAGCCTCGCGACCTCTGGGTGCCCGCCGCGAGCCTAAAGGATGAGGTGGCGCGTATCACACCGCTCGATGCCGCCTAGTGGTAATCGACATCGGCCTAGACGCCACGTGTCCGCAGTATTGTGCGCCCATTACACTCTGAGGTGAACGCCATGCCCCGACGCTTTCTCGCTATGTTGCCCGCGCTGCTGCTTGCTGGTTTCGCGCTGGCGTCTGAGCAGCACCAACATCACTCATCCTACGCCGGCCTCGAGGAGCGTGAGATCAAGACCCTGTCGCAGGACGATATCGAAGAGCTGCGCCGCGGCGGCGGCTGGGGCCTGGCGCTGCCGGCCGAGTTGAATGGCGTGCCGGGGCCGGCGCATCTGCTCGAGCTGAGCGACGAGATTCCCCTGACGGATGGGCAGGTGGCGGAAGTCGAAGCGCTGTTCGAACGCATGCGCGAGGCCGCGATTCCCGCCGGTGAGCGGCTGATAGAGGCCGAGCGCGCCATCGAGAAGGGCTTTGCCGAACGCAGCCTGGACGAGGAGGGACTTCGCCAGCGGCTCGCCGACGCCGAGGAAGCACGGGCCGAACTACGCTTCGTGCACCTGGCTACCCACCTCGACACGCTGCCGATTCTCGATGACGACCAGGTGGCGCGATATAACCTACTGCGCGGCTATACCAACCAGCAGGGCGACCCCTGCGACAACGTGCCCGATGGCCACGATCCCGAGCGCTACCGTCAGCACATGGGCTGCGATTGACACTGGTCTCGCTTCAGCATTAGCGGGAATTGTCGCTCTTGCCTGGCGCGCTTTTCAGCATGCCGGTGCCAACGACCACCGCTTTTCCAGCAATCCGAATCACCCAGTCACTTCCATCGAAGTCGGCGCTGGCGAAGATCTGGTTAGGCCGCCCCACCAGTCCAATGATGGCCGTAAAGCCGATCATACGCTAAGACTAAAACTAGCCATCTCCATCGGGCGGGCCAGGTTGGCAAGAAGGGCTGGCCTACTTGCCAGGCGCATGTTGCAAAGGTTCCACTCGGGAGGCGTCATGACCCCACATAGCGGTTATCGCTGGATGGCGCGCGGAAGCCATTTCCTGCTTCTGGTCATCACGATGCTGATGGCATCGATGGTGCTTGCCGATACCGGTAAAGCGACCCTGGCCTTGGCTCACTTCGATTTCCGTGACACCTCTGGTGAAGTCGACGATCAAAGCGCCGCGCATGAAGCGCGACTGTCGTCCCTCAATGAGACGTTGCACGCGGGGCTTGCCGGGAACCCAGAGATCACGCTGGTGGACCTTACCTGCGAGATGGAGCGCTGTACGCACCGCAGCCCAGGCCTGGACGCTCTTGTAGGGCAGGCCATGGCCAGTGGCGCGCAATATCTCCTTATCGGCGAGGTTCACAAGGTGAGCACGCTGATTGGAAGGGCAAATCTGGCGGTGTTGGATCTGAACGACAACAACACGTTAGCCTGCGAGCAACGGCTGTCGTATCGAGGTGATAGCGACGAAGCGTGGCAACGCATGGCGCAGTACGCCTTGCGTGATATCGAGGAGAGTTGCCTTCCACTGCTGGGTGCGTCGCGCTGATTGTCCAAACGCCTCGTACCTTAAGCCTCGCCCGCTTCGCTGATGGTCTGAATGACCTCGAAACCCTCGAACTTCGGCGGGCCGAGGTAGAGCCCCTCGCGGCGGCTCTGACCGGCGTTGGCGTGGGCGGCGCGGAACGCCTCGGAGTGCGTCCAGGCCTCGAAATCCTCGCGCGACTTCCAGATGGTGTGGGAGGCGTAGAGCACGTGATCCTCCTCCTCGGGGCCGCGCAGCATATGGAACTCGACGAAACCGGGCAGGCCCTGCAGATGGGTTTCCCGCTCCAGCCAGATCTGCTCGAACTCCTTCACCCGCTCGGGGTTGACCCGAAAACGGTTCATGGCGATAAACATGATGACGGTCGCTCCTTGTTGTCAGCCGGCAATGATGTCCGGGTGACGATGCCAGCTTACCCCATGCGGCACAAGGTGGAGCGGATCGAACCGCTTGGTGCGGCCCGATCGTGGCCGAACAGCCAGCCTCTAGTTCGTCTCGTCCTCTTCCACCGCCGGCTCCACCGGATCGCCGTTCTCATCCACCAACTGCTGGTCATACGCCGCCTGCAGGCCGGTATCTTCCACCGCGGGTGGTTCCTCTTGTGCCGTTTCTGGCGTTTCCTCCGTCCAGTCTGCCCAGTAGTCGATATGGCCCGGGTAGATCGGCGATAGCATCGACGCCAGGATGCCGACCATCGCGAAGATGGCAAAGGCATCGGCATAGCCGAGCCTATCGACCAGTGCACCGATGACCGGAGAACCAACCGCCTGGCCGAGCGCTACCGCCATGAAGGGCAACACAGGCCCCATCGAGAGCCGCCCCGGCAGCAGGCGGATGCCGGTCATCAGGTACAGCCCGGTGAGACTCATATAGGCCAGGCCGAAGACCAGCGCGGAGAAGATCGCCAACCCCAGCTGCCCCGGGCTCGCGGCGAGCAGCGCCAGGCTCGCGGCCAGCATCATCAGCATCAGGGCTTGGGTGATCGGCGGGTTATTGCGGTCGGCCAGGTCACTCACCATGGCCCCCCCGAGGCCGGCGATGCCCACGGCGAACCACAGCCAGCCGGTGTGTCCGGGGGAGAGGGCGCCGAGGGTCACCGCCAGGTCCGGCGCGAACAGCCAGTAGGGCGCCGACACAAAGCCCATGGCAAAGGCGAACAGCGTCAGCCGGGTGAGGCGGGACCACTGCTGTCGATTGATCGGCGGCGGCGGTACAGCGTTGGCGGGCACGATCCGCGACACCGAGGGGATGAAGAACCACGCCGCCACGACCCCGACGCCCGCCAGCACGGCAAACATGGCATAGGTAAAGCGCCAGGCATCGAACAGGAACACCACGGTGGGAACCGCCACGATGATGCCGATGCTGGTGCCGGCGTTCATGACCGAACTGACGCGACCGTGCATCGTGCGGCTCACCATGGCCTGCATGGCGGTGGTCAGTGCCGGCATCATCAAGCCGGTACAGATGCCGCAGATGAACACCCCGGCACCCAGCCACAGCGCGTCTGCGGCCTGGCTGATCAGCGTCAGGCCGCCGGCACCGAAGCCGCCGGAGAGCACCGCCAGGTTGCGCGCCCCCAGGCGCTCCGCGGCGAGCGGCGCGACCAGGGTGGCGAGCACGAAACTGATGAAGGGCAGCGCCCCGATAATACCGACCCGGTGGGCCGTCAGGTCCAGCTCGGCGCTGATGGAGGGCACGAACAGGCCGAAAGCGAAACGCGCAAGCCCGTAGCTGATGGCGATCAGCCCGGCACCAAACAGGGCAAACCCCATGTTCGACAAGGGCCTCATGGGGTATTGCTCCGGGCCGACGCCAGCAGGGTGTCGACCATGGCACGGGTGTCTGCCAGGGCCGTCTGGGCACCCAGCAGGGCCACCGCCATGTTGCTGCCTTCCAGCACCATGAACAGATGCCGCGCCAGGCCGGCGTGGTGCTCCAGGCTGTCGCGCGACACGGCATCTTCGAGGCGTGCCAGCAAGTCGGTCTTGGCGGCCGTTGCCAGGGCATGGATCTCGGCGCTGTGCTCGGCGAACTCGCCCATCGCCTTGGCCATGATGCAGCCATGCAGGCTGTAGCGCTGCAGCCAGTCGCCGTGTGCTTCCACCAGCGCCGAGGCGGCCTGGCCCGGCGGGGCGCTGGCCGTTGCGGCATCGAGGTGAGCCAGGAAGCGCGTATGGCGGGTCGCCAGCACGGCCATTACCAAGGCCTCCTTGGAAGCGAAATGATTGTAGAGCGTCATGCGCACCACGCCGGCCGCCGCGACGATGCGGTCGATGCCGGTGGCGTGGAAGCCCTGTTCATGGAAGAGCTGCTCGGCGGTGGCGAGCAGCTGGTCGCGCTTGGAGGCTGGCATCGGAGGATGTCCTATATAGACCGATCTATCTAAATATGCGCCCATCTAAGTACACGCCCGACAATGCTGTCAAGCGGCGCGTCAGCAGCTGTCGTCTAGCGGGGAGGGCGTTGCGAAAGGGGGCACCGGAATGGCAGGACGCCATTCCGGCATATCCATCAAAAACCGTCTGTATGGGGCTGTCAGCCGCCGAACTTCTCGTTTTCCCCTACGTTCGGGGTGGCGTCTTTGTTGACGTTGGCCTTGGCAAACTCGTAGAGCTGGAACGCCTTGCTCTCCTTGGCCTTCCAGTGCTCGCCCATGGTCACGTCGATCTCCAGCAGGGCGATGTCGGGGTCATCCTTGCCGCCGGTAAACCAGGCCGCGATGAAGGGGTTCCAGTACTTATCGATCAGCTCGCGGTCATCGGTCAGGTTGGCCGTGCCCGACAGCGACACATATACGCCCTTGTCCTGGTCGGAAAAGCTGAGGCAAACGTCATGGTCGCGGTTGGTTTCCGAGACCTTCTCGGCACTGCGCTTGGTGAAGAACCAGAGGGTGCCGTCATACTCCTTCTGAACCAGGTGCATGGGCCGGGCGCGCGGCATATCGCCGTCGAGCGTCACCAGCATGCCGACCTGGATATCCTTGATCATCTTCCATATCTTCTGCTTGTGCTCAGGGCTGGACATGGTTTCGACCTCCTGTCGATTGCGATGCGATGAACAGACAATCACGCTGGCAGTACCGAGCATGATGAAACCACCCTAGCCATATGCAGCGGCCAGGGCAAATGACGCGGGGCGTATAGCCGAATCAGCGCAGCACGAAGCGCAGCAGTCGCTCGGCCATCTTGCCGAATGGCGGTCGCAGCAGCGTCGTGACGTTCCAGCGGCCTTGCACGTAGATCCCCTTGGCATGGCTCAGCCGGCGGAAGCCTTCGATGGCGTGATAGGCGCCGATGCCACTCGCGCCGACGCCGCCGAACGGCAGGTCGTCCTGGGCGATGTGCAGCAGCGTGCCGTTGAGGGTGACGTTGCCCGATGTCGTGCCGTCGAGCACCTGGCGCTGCGCCGCCTTGTCGTGGCCGAAGTAGTAGAGCGCCAGCGGGCGGGGGCGTGCCTCGACGACGTCGATGGCCTCCCCGAGCGTGCGATAGGTAAATACCGGCAGGATCGGCCCGAAAATCTCCTCGTGGGCGATGGTCATGTCGTCGCTGACATTGAGCACCAGCGATGGGCGCATGGCGCGGGGATTCACACCCGGCGCCTCGCGGCCGATCTCGCGCAGCGTCGCGCCCTTGGCGCGGGCATCCTCCAGCAGGCCGTTGAGGCGGGCCAGATGCCGGTCGTTGAACACCCAGGTGTAATCCTCGCTCGCCGGGCCGTCGGGGTAGGCGGCTACCACGGCCGCCTCGTAATGGGTGAGGAACCCGGCAAGGTCATCCTCATGGACGAGGGCATAGTCGGGGGCGATGCAGGTCTGGCCACCGCTCACCAGCTTGCCGAACACGATACCCGCGCAGGCATGGTCGAGTGGATGGCCCTTCTCGACGATGACCGGCGACTTGCCGCCCAGCTCCAGCGTCACCGGTACCAGGTGCTCGCTGGCCGCCTGCATCACCTTGCGCCCCACCGTCGTGCTGCCGGTGAAGACCAGATGATCGAACGGCAGGGCGGAGAAGGCCGCGCCAACCGCCGCATCGCCGTTGACCACCGCCACCTGCTCTGCCGAAAACAGCGCGCCAAGTATCTCCTCGAGCAGTGCGTTTATCGTCGGGGTGAATTCCGACGGCTTCAACAGCACCCGATTGCCGGCCGCGAGCGCCGTCGCCAGCGGCATCACGGCGAGCACCAAGGGGTAGTTCCACGGCGCCATGACCCCGATGACGCCCAGCGGCTGGTACTCCACCCGTGCCGAGCCAAACTGCATATGAACGGCCACGTGGCGCTTTTCCGGGCGCATCATGCGGCGCAGGTGCTTGTGCAGGTAGTCGATCCCGCTGATTGTGCTGCCGAGCTCCATGATGCTGGTCTCGTGACGTGAACGATGACCGAAATCGGCGTTGATGGCCTCCTCGAGCCGGGTGCGGTTGTCGATCAGCGCGGCGCGAAGCTTTGCAAGGTTGGCGCGCCGCTCGGCAAGCGAAGGCGCACCGTCGAGGCGATAGGCCGCGCGCTGGGCGGCGAGCAACGCAGCCAGGTCGATGGCAGGCGAGGCGCTGGGGTCAGTGGTCATGAGGTATATCCCTCTAGCGCGAAAGGGTTAAGAAACTGCCTACCCCATAGATAGCTTCGGTCGACCCGGCTTAATTCGGCTTGCTCGCAAACGCGGTCCCACTGTTCTCGAATCGTGGTGAGCTGATGGCCGATGATCTCGTGGGCTTGCACCTGGGTCAGGCCAAGTTGCGCTGCCGCTTCCAGGCAGTGGACCAGTTGACTGCGTCTCTCCTGGCCATGGAGCAGCATCGCTTGGGTAGCTTCTCCTCCGGTTCTGGACTGGGGGCAGATGTCATACGCGGGTGTCAGGCGATAGGTCTTCCCATCCCAGAAGGCGGCATGATTGCGGGCGTGATCGTCGGTGTTGCCACATAGCACGTTGAAGACGATACGCCCGAACAACTCACGTAGCGTTGGTCCAGGCTGATCGAACTCCGCGCGAATGAGATGGCCCAGAGCCTCATAGCTGGCATAGCGAGCCATCATTTCATCCAGCCCCAGCAGAGTCAGTGCTGACAGAACGATCCTTCGGGACCAACTGCCGGTAGTTTGTATCCTGTCGAAGCGCTCCACCAACAGTACGTCTTTGCCCAGCGAGTGGGTCATCTCGACAGGAGCCACATCGAGGCCCACGAGCCTGGCGAGTCGCATAGCCATGAACTCCGCCTTCACCACGCTATAGAGGTCGGTGCTGGAAGAGAACTTCGCGACCAGTTTGCGCTCCTTATCGTTCAAGAGGGCCTTGGGTCGGGCACCGCCGATGCTGCTGCCATGTTGGATGGCTTGTTCGAGAGCAGGAGGAAGTGGCTCCCCAGCCTCGATATACTCAGAAGCCTCCTGCAGTTCCGCCAGGCTGGCGTCCTGATGTTCGTGAGTCTGGTATTTGATGGGGGAGGTCTGATTCGGCAGCCAGACCCAAACATAGGCACGTTGGCTAGAAGTCGTCATCCAGAGACTCTTCCGGTTTGCGGCTGGCGCGCTTGGGTAGCAATGTCAGCCGCTCCCATTGGCTGCCATGCTCGCGCTTCAGGCTGTCGAGGTCATCGGTGAAAAGCGATACGCCAACCAGAGCCGCTGCTTCGAAGTAAGTCCCGATGGCCACCTTGGGGGAGCCTTTGGCCACCTGTCGTATCGTCACTACACCAACGCCTACCCGCTCAGCGAGCTCGTCGCGGGTCCAACCCTTGCGTAATCTCCCCTCTTCGATCAAGCCAGCGAAGAGGCGAAGCGAGAGGGAGGCCTTGGGGCTCAGGGTGACATGTCTCATTCTCATATCGTCAATATAGTATCGTTTTGTCCATTTATCGACATTATAATGTCGATAAATCAATTGCCCTTCCCCTGGCTGACCAAGTCTCTAACTCGTCTGCAGTCGCATGCAGGCTAGTCGCTTGGTAATCCTCCTAAGCCTTGAGCGTCTCCTCCAGAAGCATAGCGAGCCGCTTGTGGTGCAGGTCGTTGGCGGCGGCGTCAAAGGAGGGCGCGTCCTTGGCCGTGAAGCCGTGGGCGGCGCCCTTGTAGAGCTCGGTGGTGAAGTGCACGCCGGCGGCGGCCAGCGCCTCGTCCATGCGGGCGATCTGCTCGGGTGGCAGCAGCTCATCCTTGTCGGCGTGACCGAAATAGACGCGCCCTTCGATGGTGCCAACCAGGTGGGTTGGGCTGTGGGGATCGTCGGCCTCCGCCAGCCGCGCCGAGTGAAAACCCGCTGCAGCGGCAACGCGCTCGGGGTGCTCGGCCGCCATGCGCAGTGCGAAGGCCCCGGTCATGCAGTAGCCGACCACGCCCAGCTTGCCGCCGGCGAACTCGGCCTGGGCATCGATGCACGCCAGCAGGGCGACGAAGTCACGGGATTGCGCCTCGGGCGTCAGATGGCCGGCATACTCGAGCAGCGTCGGCCGCACGTCCGGGTCGCGGAACGACTTGCCCTCCGGCACGATGTGGCCACTCGCATCGCGGTAGTAGACGTTGGGCATCAGCACGGCGTAGCCGTTGTCTGCGATGCGCTGGGCCTTCTCGTGGTAGCAGGGACGCAGGCCGCCGATATCGGTGAACAGCACCACCGCCGGAAGCGGGCCTTCGGCATTGCCGGGGGTGACGATATACGCGTCGATGGTGCCGTCGGCAGCGGGAATTTCGATAGCGCGAGACATGAAGGGACTCCAGGTGGTTGATCGCGGACGAAGGTGGTCGTGGATGAATTTACCAGGGACGCACCTACCCTGGGGCAGCTGCGGTTGTCGGATGAGCCGTCCCTTTCACCCGGGCCATCAATTCCCGCCAGCGATCTCGAGAATCGCCTGGCGCAGTGCCTCGGGCGGCTGGGCGCCCGACAGGCCGGTGGTGCCGTTGAAGATAAAGGTGGGCACGCCGCTCACGCCCAGGCGCCGCGCCTCATCGAGGCCGGCTTTTACCTCGGCTCGGCCCTGGTCGCTGGCGAGAAAGGCGGGGATGTCGATTTCCGCTAGCCCGCCTTCTCGTGCGGCGTTGGCCAGTACCGCGCCGTCGCCTATGTCCTCCCCGTCGACGAAGTAGCACCGGAATAGCGCGCCGACCACCGCCGACTGGACGCCATGTTCCCCGGCGAGCCAGATCAGCCGGTGGGCGTCGAAGGTATTGGGCGTTCGCGTCATGCGTTCATGGTGAATCTCGATACCGGCCTGTTCGGCGGCAGCCTCCACCTGGGCGTCGAGCGCCTGGGAGCGCTCCCAGGAACCGAACTTGGCGGTACGGTAGTCACGCCGCGACAGGCCCTCGGCGGGCATGTCGGGATTCAGCTCGAAGGGGTGCCAGGCCACCGCTACGGTGACGTCCTCGGGCAGTTCCGCCAAGGCCAGGTCGAGGTGGCGTTTGCCGATGAAGCACCACGGGCAGATGGCGTCGGAGATCACGGTGATGTTGACCTGGGGCATGGTAGTTGATCAGTCGGCTGGGGTTCCCTCGCACCATACCATCCTCGGATGTGATTCATGCCCCCAGCGACTATGCTGGGGGAGGCCAACAAAGGTCGTTCAGCCATATGGAGGCATTATGAAAAAGGGACATGCAGTACTGATCGGTTTGACACTTGGGGCCTTCTCCCTGACGAGCATGGCCGAGGAGGGCAACGGCCCGACGGCCAGCGTCGAGTTCGTCGATAACCACGGCGAGGTGGTAGGCGAGGGCACGATCGGTCAGGGCCCGGCCGGGGTGGTGCTCAACTTCAGCATCGATGGCCTGGATGAGGGCTGGAAGGCCATTCACATCCACAGCGTCGGTACCTGCGAGGATCACGAGGAGGGGTTCCAGGCCTCGGGTGGCCACCTCAATCCCGATGACTCAGAGCACGGTTTCCTCAATCCATCCGGCCCGGATGCCGGCGACCTGCCCAACTTCTACGTCCACAGCGACGGCAGCGCGATGGTCGAGATGTTTAATGAACGGGCCAGCCTCGATGGTAGCGTCGGTGGCAACATGCTTGACGATGACGGCAGCGCGCTGGTCATCCACGAAAACCCCGATGACCACATGAGCCAGCCCATCGGCGGTGCCGGCGACCGGGTCGCCTGTGGCGTCGTGCAGGGCGGCTGATTCCACCACTCAGCGTGCCAACAACCCCTCGGCGAGCGCCTCGCCGAGGCGGTCGACGGCCAATGCCAGCTTCTCGTCGATGACGTGGAGGTACTCCGTCCAGTCATCGACGTGGTGCAGCTCGGCCTTGCCGTCTGAAATGCCGCGCAGCACCACCAGCGGCACCTCGAAGCGCATGCAGGCGCGCAGGCAAGCGTAACTCTCCATCTCCACCATCTCGGCCGCAATCTCATCGTAGGCCGCGCCCGAGACGATATTGGCGCCGGTGGAGAGCGTGGCCTGATAAATGCCGGGAATTCGCAGCGGCAGCGGAAGCGTCGCCGGCAGGTCGAGAAAGGGCGTGATGCCCTTGGCGAAGCCCAGCGGCGTGGCGTCCATGTCGCGGTAGGAGACGCTGGTCGCCTGATAGACCTCGGTCTGCTCCAGCACCCGGCTGCCCGCCGAACCCAACGACACTACCAGCTCCGGCAGGCGCTCGCGATGGGCCAGGCTAGCCAGCGCAGCGCTGAGCTCGACCGCCGCTTCCACCGGGCCCACGCCAGTCATGAACGGGGTAAAACGCTGCCTGAGATGCGGGCCATACTCGGCCTCGGCCGCCATCACGAAGAGCACGCTGCGGCCGCCCAGTGTCGTCAGTTTGGGCGCGCCGGGGGCACCGGCGCGGGAGTCGGAGGATGAGTTATGGTGCATCGTTGTTGCCTTCCTTGCCGTGGGCGTCAATCGGATGACTGGAGTGACTCCAACCTCCAGCCTTGCTCATCAGCCAGCAAGCGATCCGTTAGTCCGAGGTTATCCAGAAAGGCGTCATCATGCGACACCACCATCAATGCGCCCTGGTAGCTACGCAACATGCTCTCGAGTGCCTGTGCCGAGGGCAAATCCAGGTGGTTGTTCGGCTCATCGAGCAGTAGCAGCTGCGGCGATGTATCGGCGTAGAGTATGCAGGCAAGAGCCGCCTTCAACCGTTCACCCCCGCTCAGTGACTCACTGGGTGTGGCGATCTTCTGCGCATTGAGCCCCAGCTGCGCCAGGCGCATGCGTTGCTCCGCCTCGCTAGACATACGATTGGCGGACAGTAACTGCTCGAGCACTGTCTTTTCCGGGTCAAGGTTCTGCAGTCGCTGATCCAGGTATGCGCACTCGGAGGTCACCTTGCAGGCACCGGCCAAGGGCGCCCCCCTGCCTGCCATCAAGCGCATCAGCGTGGACTTTCCACAGCCGTTGGGGCCGACGATAGCGATGCGCTGCTGCCCGCTCACGATCAGGCTGATATGGCGGGTGGCGCCGGCTATGTAAGGCAGCTCCACGCCATCCAGTTCGGCCACGCGACGCTTGGCTGCCTGTGCGACGGGGATGTCATGCAGGGCGATCGGCGTCTCCTCTTCAACCTGCTGGGCGGCGTCCCGCACGCGCTGGTTGAGCTGTGCCAAGCAGGCCGCCTGGTGCTTGCGCAGCGTGCCCGACGATACGTCGCTGCGCTCTTTCTGCGCGTCCAGCAGCACCTTGGCTTGATTGGCCTCCTTGCCGAGCCGTTTACCGCGTGCCTGGCGCCGTTCCTGACGTTCCAGTTGATTGCGCATCGCCTGTGCCTGGCGCTGGCGCTCGAGCTTGCGCTCGGCCAGCGTTTCCAGGGCGCTGTGTCGCTCGTGTGCCTTGGCCGCGGCATAGAACGAGTAGTTACCCCCGTAGCTGTGCAGCCCCAGAGAAGAGAGCTCCACGATGCGCTGCATGGATTCCAGCAACTGCCGGTCGTGGCTGACCACAATCAGCCCACGCGGCCAGCGTCGCAGCTGTTCGATCAGCGCCTGGCGGTTCGGCCGGTCGAGATGGTTGCTCGGCTCATCGAGGATCAGAAAGTCCGCTCCCGAGAGCATGGCGCCAATCAGCGAAACTCGCATCGCCTCACCGCCGCTAAGAGCACCTGCGGGCGTTTCGGCGTCAAGGTGGCTCAGGCCATTGCGCTCAAGTTCCAGGCGCAGCCGCGGCTGGATGTCCCAGTCATCGCCCACGGCATCGAAGTCCTCCGCTGCCGTACTGCCTGACTCGATGCGCGCCAGCGCATCCAGCGTGTGCCGTACCCCCGCCAGCTCTGCCACGGTTGCATGATCAGGATGCGCCACTAGCTGGGCGAGGTAATGGACGCTGCCGGAACGTCGACAGTGCCCGGTGGTGGGCTGTAGCAATCCAGCAAGGATGCGTGCCAGCAAGGTCTTGCCCACGCCATTGCGTCCCACGAGCCCCGTCGGGGACAGGTTGAACTGCTCGTGGAGGCCGGAGAAAAGCGCTCTGCCGTCTGGCAGAACGAGGGATACGTCCTGAAGTACGAGATGGGGTTTCGTCATGCGCTATTCCTGCGATGCCTAGTCCTCCCCCTGCGATAGGGGCCGGTGGAGACTGGCCGTCATACCGACGGCGGCATCAATGGCGCATTGGACGAACACCTCATGATGAAGGGTGAGGATAGGAGTGTAGCGCACCCCTCAGCTATCAGAAAACCCGGCTCTCGATCACAGGGCCCGCGCCATTGCCGAGGCACCCGGAAGCCCGCCCGTGGCGTGAGAGGCGCTACTCAGCGCCTCGGTGTGAAGCGCTCCTTGTCCCGCAGCTCAGCAGATAAGTCCTGCTTGACCCATGAGCCGAACCGGACGACAATTCGGCTCATTAAGTGAGCCGAATAATGCAATCATTCGGCTCGTCGCGTCATTCAGGGTACCGCCATGAATGCTTCAATGACGACACCAACCTGGATCTGGCAGCAGCCCGACTGGCCTGCGTTCCACTGGCGTGCCGCTGTGATTCGGCCTCGCCTGCAGGCAGCCTGGCGGTCTCTCGGGATGCTGTTGGGAAGGGTAGGTTCCCTCCCCGGCGACGATGATCCGGCAGTAACGCTGGATACACTGTTGCAGAACATCATCACCTCCTCGGCCATCGAGGGGGAGCGCCTGAATGCCGCTTCGGTACGCTCCTCCCTGGCACGACGCCTCGGCGTGGAGGGTGAGATGAAGGCTGTGTCATCGCGTTCGGAAGGTCTGGCCGACATGATGATGGACGCCATTGGCTCGCCGGATACGGTGCTGACCCGCGAGCGGCTCTTTCAGTGGCATCGCTGGCTGTTCCCCGATGGCGAGGCATCGCTGGTCAGGCTGCGGGTAGGAGAGTGGCGGGGCGAGGAACCGATGCAGGTCGTCTCTGGCCGTCTCGACAAGCCCAAGGTGCATTTCGAAGCCCCGCCTCGCGCAGTGCTGGGTGATGAAATGGCTGCCTTCCTGGCGTGGTTCGACGCGAGCCGCCACGATCCTACCCTAGACCCCCTGCTGCGTGCCGGTATCGCCCACTTCTGGTTCGTCACTCTGCACCCCTTCGAGGATGGTAACGGCCGCCTGGCCCGCGCCATTGCCGACCGGGCGTTAGCCCAGGCCGACCGGCAGAGCATTCGCCTCTATACCATGTCCGCCGCGATCCTGGCCGAGCGCCAGGACTACTACCAAGTGCTCGAAAGCAGCCAGCGTGGCACGACGGATCTCAGCGACTGGCTGGCCTGGTTTCTCGATATCCTGCTGCAAACCTTGGAAGACGCTCTCGCCGGCATCGAGCGCACTCTGGCCAAGACCCGCTTCTGGCAGCAATTCGCCGAAGCCGGTCTGTTGCCGGAGCAGGTCAAGGTGCTCAATCGGTTGCTGGAGGGGGGAGAGCGTGGCTTCGAGGGCGGCATCAGCGCTGCCCAGTATCAGAAGGTCGCCAAGGTCAGCAAGGCCACCGCGACCCGCCATCTTTCCGACTTGCTGGCCAAGGGCTGCCTGGAGAAACTGCCGGGAGGAGGGCGAAGCACTCGCTACCAAGTGGTGGGTTCCGGCCTGCCCCTGCCCGGTGAACGGACAGGAACCTTTAAACCTACTGGGGAGAGACCATGATGGAGCGCCTGATCCCATCGGCTGCATTGAAGACGCTGCAGGAAAATAACGGAGTGCCCTTTGCCGAGGTAGTCCGGCACGGCTCGCTGCAGGTCGAGGTCTACAAGCCGGACGGCGTTGATCGTCAATTGCCGCATACCCGAGACGAGGTGTACGTGGTTATCTCCGGCTCGGGCCATTTCGTCAACGGCGACACCCGACGGCCCTTCGAGGCCGGAGAGGTGCTGTTCGTGCCGGCGGGTGTCGATCACCGCTTCGAAGACTTCACCGATGACTTCGCCACCTGGGTGTTCTTCTACGGCCCGGAAGGTGGCGAAGCCGCGTCAGATACTCCCTGACTCGGCAACTTCCGAGCGTCAGCGCGCCAACAGTCCCTCAGCCAGTGCAGCGGTAAGCTCCACCGCTGCCTCGACGGGCCCACACCGGCCATGAACGGATAAAAACGCTGTCTGACTTGTGGTGGGAGCTTTTCCCCAGCGCACTGCTTTGACCAGAGTGTTATCAGCTTTCTGGCATTGTCATGGCCATGTTGGCGTGATGGTAGACCAAGCGACCGGTGCGATATAGAAAGCGAATGGCTGACTGCTAATGATCTGGGAAAGACATGATGAAGTTGATAGCGAGGAGTTTAGGTGTTTCGTGTAGACGACGACACAGATAATTGTTTGGAGCCGTGAAGATGAAAAAGAAGCGATGGCAGAGATCTGCCATCGCTTCTCAAACGTCAAATAGCGAGCTATCGCAAACTGCTAGTAAGGAGCTAGCGCGATTAGAAGCTTACAACGATACCAACCTGGAACAGACTCTCGGTCGGATCGAAGGTGGTGGTGTTATTGAAGCCACCATCGTATGACTCGCTAGAGTAGCGGGTCTGTGACCAGTCGAGGCGCAGCGCGGTCTGAGCACCGATAGCGGTTTCCATACCGACGCCGTAGCGGAAGCCGCCGAAGGTGTCGCTTGCGCTTGCGTTGTCAAGGTTGGGGCCACCGGAGGTTGCTTCAAACTTGGTGCGCTGGTAGCCCAGGCGAGCGTAGACGTCGGTGGCATCCGCGAGGCTGTAGCCAGTCAGCACGGCAAAGCCGTAAGAGTTCTTGGCTTCGAACTCGAAGAAGTTACCACTGCCGTTGGTCCAACCGCCATCAGCGTTGGAGGTGCCGATGTTGACTTCAGGGGCGAGGAAGACCTTCGGAGTCACATCAAAGCGGGCGCCCGCAAAGAGGCCGCCAGCCAGGCCAGAAACTGAGTAGTCTTGGCTGAAAGAGCCGCCTTGCCAGGTTTCGCTTTCTTCCATGTCGACGTTCTGATAACCAAGCTGGCCACCGACGTAGAAAGTCGGTGTAGCAGCCAGAGTAGAGGCAGAAGCGCCGAAAAGAGCGGCTGTAGATACAGCGAGTACTGTCTTTTTCATTCCGTATTCCCTTATGTTCCCTGCTATAAAAAGTCCGATTGCTAACTTTAATTAGGCGGACGGTCTTGAAGGACCACATCTGTATAAAAGATGCTCGATAAGAGTAATCACCTGCCAACGCTCGAGAAGATGAGAAAAAGGGCCAAAAACGTATTATGTTAGAGAATTAGAATGTGTTTACAGGCGCCTTGAAATCCTGTAGATGTGTTATGTGGCGTTATTCTTGAAAGATTTGCCCTTCAGCCAGGAGGACACTGCCCAATAGGCTCGCCGCTGGTGCCGGGATAGCCTTCTTTGCTCCGCCAACGTCGGTGCTGCGGGTCCGACATCGATACACTCATCGGCAAGCGCAAGCACCTGCTCAGGTAGACTAGGCTGGTACCCGGTAGCTCCACGTTGCCATAAACGCCGCGACCCCCACGCTTACCTTGGCGCCTCGGGGGCCGATTGAGGCCCCGATCCCGCTTTTGCTGAGGTTCAGGCTAATGCCTGGAGCAATACGGATGCGCTGACGAAATCGAAGTGCCATTCCCCGCTCCCCCTCTTGTCACTCTTTATTGTCGCTTTCAGCCTGCTCCCGACGTTTCTGCATGGCATCGCTGAAGGCAGCAGCCAGGATGCCGGTCGGCATGGCGATCATGCCGATGCCGACGATGGCGGTCAGGCCCGCAAACAGCTGTCCAGCCGCGGTCACCGGCGTCACGTCCCCATAGCCCACCGTGGTGAGTGTGGCCACGCTCCACCAGAGTGCCCTCGGTATGCTCCCGAAGGCCTCGGGCTGATGGCTGGCTTCCAGGACATAGATCACGCTGCTGGTGACGATAAGCAGCGCCACAGCCACCATCAGGCTTACTGTGAGTTCGTAGCGGCGTCCGCGCACCGCCTGATAGAGATCGCCGATCGCGTTGGAGAAGCGCCCCAAGCGAGCAAGCCTGAGCAGCCGGATCAGCTTGAGCAGACGTAACGCGAAGGCGTTGACTGCCCCCATGGTGAGGAAGAACGGCAAGATAGCGAGCAGGTCGATGATCGCCCATGGGCTGACCATAAAGCGTAAGCGCCCAGCCAGACCTTGATACCGGGGATCTTCGCCAGCCGCGATCACACGCGCGACGTACTCGACCAGGAACGCCAAGGCCAGCACTGTCTCGGCGGTGACGAAGAGGCTTGGCGCAAGCGCTCGAACGACCGGCTCCGTCTCTAAAACGGTCAGTGCCGTTGCGAGGATGATCAGGACGGCGATGAAGCGGTTGGTGACCGATAGCCCAGGGGAGTCACGAGCGGTGGGCTCGAGCATCAGGTAAAGGCGACGGCGCCAACCCGCATAGGGGCCGAGGTCCTGGATAACCGGTGGCTGCATGCATTTCCCCTATATCGTAGCCAGCCCGAAGAGCGGATATCGAGGCGCCCGTTGATGGCCAGAATGGGACAAACCAGCTTTGGGTGCTAGGCTGAATCTCATAACAGTATAACGATAACGCCAATACGTAAGGGATGGCTTTATGCCAACGGCTTCCAATGAGCCCCGCATCACCTTGCACCCGCACGCCCGACGCGTGCGAGTCATCATTGATGGCACCCTACTCGCTGACACCACCCGCGCCATCGAGCTTCGCGAACGCGGCTACCCGCCGCGGCAGTACATCCCCCGCGATGATGTAAGGATGGACCTGCTGACCGACTCTGATACCGAAACCCACTGCCCCTTCAAGGGCGATGCCGCGTACTTCTCGTTTGGCGATCAGGCTGATGTGGCGTGGAGTTATGAGCAGCCGGCAGAGGGGATGGAGGAGATTGCGGGTAGGTTGGTCTTTTACAAGGGGGAGAGCGAATGACAGCTATCGACCCAAAGCGGACATGGTGTCTAAGGCAACTGGCACGTTCATCGGTGTTAGGCGAGTAATATCGTTCGTCATGGTTGGAGAATATGGAACAACAGCCCTACTCAGAGAGCCGCATGCCAAAGATTAATCCGTTCGAGTATGGCAGTGTTTGGATGCGAAGTGATTTCCATCTTCACACTAAGGCCGACAAGGAATTCAGATATGAAGATGACGACAACGCGTTCGTCGGTGCTTTTGTCGAAAAGCTCGAATCGGCAGGAGTCGGGCTTGGGGTCATCACTAACCATAATAAGTTCGATGTAGGCGAATTCAAAGCCATGCGAAAAGCCGCGCGCAAGCGAGGCATTGGGCTACTTCCCGGAGTGGAGTTATCGGTTAATGATGGGGCTAACGGTGTTCATACACTGATTGTTTTCTCTGATGATTGGATTAAAGGTGGTAACGATTATATAAATCAGTTTCTTAATGTCGGGCGGTCTCAATGACCAAGCGCAACGCTATTGAATGGTGTTCGGATCGGCGACCGATTTCTTGAGTACCTCGGCGTAGACCTCCAACGGCG
>NZ_JARWAM010000013.1:0-136702 GCF_031451695.1 Franzmannia qiaohouensis | reverse complement strand
CCAGCCACAGGTAGTTGAAGCGCTCGGTGACGTGGTCGGAGAACTCGTTGCCCAGCGCATAGCCGACCCGCCACGGGGTGCCGTCGGCGCCGACCAGATAGAGCCCGGCGAGCTCCGGCTCCTCGCCGGCGTCCTCGGCGAAGGCCGGTGAGGGCAGCGCGGCCTCCGGCGCGACGATGCAGTCGCCGTCGCCCTTGTAGAACCACTCCGGCTGAGCGCCGCTCTCGCCAGGGGCGGGCTTGCCGCCCGCCACGCCGAGCTTGAACATGCGCATCGAGTCGGTGAGTTCCTCTTCCTTCACCTGCGTCTTGGCATGCATCGCCGAGCGGGTGTCGGCGCTGCCCAGATGGGTGAGGCCGGTGCCGGTGACCAGGCAGTGGGCCGGGTCGGGATGGGTCAGCGGTGGCAGCAGGCGCTGCTCGTCGACCAGCGTCTGGTAGTCGACCAGGGTCTCACCGAGGCGCGCCTCGACGACCTGGGTGAGCGGCTGGCCTGTGTCGATGGCGATGCGCGCCAGGGCATAGGTGCCGCCGTTGATATCGACGGGGCGAACCGCGTCGGGGCTTTCCACCACGGCCACCCGCAGCTGGTCCTGGTCGAGGTATTGAATCAGTCGCATGAGCTAGTCCTTGTCGTGTCAGCCGTCTCAGTTACCGCCCACGGCGGTGAGGTTGGGCAGCCAGGTCACCAGGCCGGGGAAGGCAATCAGGATCACCGCCATGATCAGCAGAGTGGCGTAGTAAGGCAGCATCGCCTTCACCAGCTGCTCCATGGTCACCTTGCCCACCCCGCAGCCGACGTACAGGCAGGTGCCCACCGGCGGGGTCAGCAGGCCGATGCCGAGAATGAACGCCATCAAGACACCGAAGTAGACCGGGTCGATGCCCACCGAGGTGACGATCGGCGTCAGCATCGGCGCCATGATCACCATCGCCGGGGTCAGGTCCATCACGAAGCCCACCAGCAGCAGCAGGCCGGCGACGATCAGCAGCAGCAGGAACGGGTCCTGGGTGATCGACTGCACCTGCATGACCAGCGTCTGCGGCACCATGTTGATGGTCAGGAACCAGGCAATCACCGTGGCGAAGGCCAGCAGCAGCAGCACCATGCCGGTCAGCCGCGCGGTGCGGATCAGCATGCCCCACAGCTCGCGGACGTGGAACTCGCGGTAGACCACCAGCGAGATGACCAGCGAGTAGAGCAGCGCCACCACCGCCGCCTCGGTGGCGGTAAAGATGCCGCCGATGATGCCGCCGATCACGATCACCGGCAGCACCAGGGCCAGCCAGGCGGCCTTGAACGCCTGCCACAGCGGGCCGAGGCGGAACTTGCGGGTCTGTCCGGCGCCGCCGAAGCTGGCCATGATGAAGGTGGTGACCATCAGCCCGAAGCCGATCATCACCCCGGGCACGATGCCGGCAATGAACAGCCGGCTGATCGAGGTCTCGGTGACGATGCCGTAGAGGATCAGCGGGATCGACGGCGGGATGATGATGCCGATCACCGAGGAGACGGTGTTGATCGCCGTGGCCTGGGGCGCCGAGTAGCCCTGCTGCTTCATCGACGGGATCATCATCGAGCCGGTGGCGGCGGTGTCGGCCACCGCCGAGCCGCTGATGCCGCCGAAGAACATCGAGCCGGTGATCGCCACCTGGCCAAGCCCGCCGCGCACAAAGCCGACCAGGGTGCCGGCCAGCTCCATCAGCCGCCGGGCGATGCCGCCGGCGCTCATCACCTCGCCGACCAGAATGAAGAACGGGATCGCCAGCAGCGGGAAGTTGTTGACCCCGCGCACCGACTGTTCGATCAGGATCGACAGCGGGATATCCGAGATCACCGCCATGACCACCGCGGCGATCCCCAGGCCGAAGGCGATCGGCAGCCCCAGCGCCAGGGAGGCAAACAGGATGCCGAGAAAGATCCAGAGCATGACAGAGGCCTCCTAGCGGGCGCCGAGCATCAGTTGGCCGGCGCGCCAGGCGCGCCAGATCGCCACGGCGGCGATGAAGGCGGCGCACAGCACCAGCGAGATATTGATCAGGTTCCAGGGCACGCCGAGGATCGCGGTGCGCCCGGTGGAGCGGGACAGCACGAAGTAACCGCCGGCCATGATCACGAACATCAGGGCGGTGATCAGCAGGTGCTGGACCAGGTAGAGGGCGTAGGCGGCGCGCTGCGGGAGCTTGCGCAGCAGCAGGTCGACGGCGATATGCTCAAAGCGTGCGAAGGCCGCGGCGGCGCCGACGAAGATCAGCCAGATGAACAGCATGCGCGCCAGCTCGTCGGCCCACGGCAGCGAGCGGTTGAGCAGCGAACGACCGATGACGTTGGCCGATACCGAGACGATCAGCGCCACCAGCAGGGTGGCAATCAGGTGCTCCATGCCGACGGTCAGCCAGCGGAAGATCGCCGGGCCGCGGCGCTGCTGGGTATCGATCTCCAGCGGCTTGCGGCGCGGATCGTCGAGGAACTCGGACGGGTCCGGGGGCGGTGAGTGAGGGGTATCCATAGGCGCTCCAAGGGCAGACAGACGCAACGCGGGCCAACCACTGGCCCGCGTCTCTCTTGGTCCTGCGTTATCAGTCGTTCATGGTGTCTGCGACGATCTGCTGGATCTCGGCGACCAGGTCTTCACCGATGCGCGGCGCCCACTGCTCGTAGACCGGCTGCACGGCGTCCTGGAAGGCGGCGATCTGGTCGTCGTCGAGGCGGGTGATCTGCATGCCGCGCTCCTCGAGCTGATCGCGGGCCCAGTCGTCGTACTCGGTGGCCAGCTGGATCTCGTAGGCCGCTGCTTCACGTGCTGCTTCCTCGACCAGTTCCTGGTAGGCCGGGTCGAGCCGGTCCCAGGTACGCTCGGACATCATGATGATGAACGGCGTATAGACGTGGCGGGTCTCGGAGCCGTAGTCCTGCACTTCGTGGAAGTTGGAGGTGAGGATGGTGCTCCAGGGGTTCTCCTGGCCGTCGATTACGCCCTGCTCCATGGCCGAGAACACCTCGCCGAAGGCCATCGGCGTGGGGTTGGCCCCGAGCGCTTCCCAGATGCTCAGCTGCACCGGGTTCTCCATGGTACGGATGGTCAGGCCGCTGACGTCGAGACCGGCGACATCCTCGGGGGATTCGACGGGGCGCACGCTGTTGGTCAGCTGGCGATAGCCGTTCTCGTGGTAGGCGAAGGCCTTGATACCGGTGCCCTCGAATTTGTCGAGCAGCCCGAGGGCAACGTCACTTTCGAGTACGGCCATTGCCGCTTCGCGGGTCGGCAGCAGGAACGGCAGGTCGAATACCGCCAGCTCCTCGACGTAGGTGGTGGCCGGCGAGGTAGACGGGATGGTCATGTCCAGCGAGCCGGTCTGCAGCATCTCCATCATCTGCGCGTCGTCACCCAGCTGGCTGTTGGGGAAGACGTTGACGGTCAGCCGCCCCTCGGTGCGCTCGGAAAGAATGTCGCCGAAATACTGGGTGGAAATATACAGCGGTGAGGTCTCGGCCAGACCCAGGCCGACGCGAATGGTGTGGGACCCCAGGTCCTCGGTGATCACCTCGCCCTCGATGGGCGGCGGATCGGAGAGGTCGGGGGTCTGGGCGTGGGCAACGCCCAGCGTGAGCGTGGCGGTGCCTGCCAGCGTGAGGGTCCTGCGCCAGATTGCGTGCATGGCGTGAGTCTCCATAGTGACGTCGTGTGGTTGTTGTAGGGGTAACGCCGTGGCGAGGTGCCCGAGGTCGGCGTTCGCCCACTCAATGTCGAACTTATTAGCAATTTGTTCAACATATACTTTTGTATGTGTCGACTAAGCGCAGGAAGAGGACTACCGTCAACTCACGACATCTCGCTGCTACCAACCGAGGCGCCCATGAGTTCCCAGCCCAAACGACCCCTTCGCTCTGCCGAGTGGTTCGGCAGTGCCGACAAAAACGGCTTCATGTACCGCAGCTGGATGAAGAACCAGGGCATCCCCGATCACGAGTTCCAGGGCAAGCCGATCATCGGCATCTGCAACACCTGGTCGGAGCTGACGCCCTGCAACGCCCACTTCCGCAAGCTTGCCGAGCACGTCAAGAAGGGCGTGCTGGAAGCCGGCGGCTATCCGGTGGAGTTCCCGGTGTTCTCCAACGGCGAGTCCAACCTGCGGCCCACGGCGATGTTCACCCGCAACCTGGCGAGCATGGACGTCGAGGAGGCGATCCGCGGCAATCCGCTCGACGCGGTGGTGCTGCTGGTGGGCTGCGACAAGACCACCCCGGCGCTGCTGATGGGCGCGGCCAGCTGCGATATCCCGACCATCGTGGTCAGCGGCGGGCCGATGCTCAACGGCAAGCACAAGGGCAAGGACATCGGCTCCGGCACCGTGGTCTGGCAGCTTTCCGAGCAGGTCAAGGCAGGCAAGATCTCGCTACACGACTTCATGGCCGCCGAGGCCGGCATGTCGCGCTCGGCGGGCACCTGCAACACCATGGGCACCGCCTCGACCATGGCCTGCATGGCCGAGGCGCTGGGCACCTCGCTGCCGCACAACGCGGCGATTCCCGCAGTGGACTCGCGGCGCTACGTACTGGCGCACCTGTCCGGCAACCGCATCGTCGAGATGGTCGACGAAGGGCTCACGCTGTCGAAGATCCTGACTCGTGAAGCGTTCGAGAACGCCATTCGCACCAACGCCGCCATCGGCGGCTCGACCAACGCGGTCATCCACTTGAAGGCGATCGCCGGGCGCATCGGCGTCGACCTGGCGCTGGACGACTGGACGCGCATCGGTCGCGGCACGCCGACCATCGTCGACCTGCAGCCCTCGGGGCGCTTCCTGATGGAGGAGTTCTACTACGCCGGCGGCCTGCCGGCGGTGCTCAAGCGCCTCGGCGAAGCCGACCGACTGCCCCACAAGGACGCCCTGACCGCCAACGGCAAGACTCTGTGGGAGAACGTCGAGACGGCCCCGCTCTACGATGACGAGGTGATTCGCCCGCTGGCATCGCCGCTGGTCGCCGACGGCAGCATGTGCGTACTGCGCGGCAATCTGGCCCCGCAGGGCGCGGTGCTCAAACCCTCGGCGGCGACTCCCGAACTGATGAGCCACCGCGGCCAGGCCGTGGTGTTCGAGAACTTCGACGACTACAAGGCGCGCATCAACGACCCCGACCTCGAGGTGACGGCCGACAGCATCCTGGTGATGAAGCACTGCGGCCCGCGGGGCTATCACGGCATGGCCGAAGTGGGCAACATGGGGCTGCCGGCCAAGCTGCTCGAGCAGGGCGTCACCGACATGGTGCGCATCTCCGATGCGCGCATGAGCGGCACCGCCTACGGCACCGTGGTGCTGCACGTTTCGCCGGAAGCGGCCGCCGGCGGCCCGCTGGCGGCGGTGCGCAACGGCGACTGGATCAGCCTCGACTGCGCGGCCGGCCGTCTGCAGCTGGAGATCGACGACGCCGAGCTTACGGCGCGGCTGGCGGAAGACGACCCAGGGGCGGCCTCGCGGCGCATCGCCAGCGATGGCGGCTATCGCCAGCTGTATATCGAGCATGTGCTGCAGGCCGACGAGGGCTGCGACTTCGACTTCCTGGTCGGCTGTCGCGGCGCCGAGGTGCCGCGGCACTCGCACTAACGACGATGGCATTGACCATGCATCAGCGGCGCTAACCCGGTGAATGGAGCAGAAACGATGGCAACGAACAGCAGGATCACGCCCGAGCAGCTGCGCTCGCGCTACTGGTTCGACAACCCCGAGCACCCGGGGACCACGGCGCTGTGCATCGAGCGCTACCTCAACCAGGGCATTACCCTGGATGAGCTGGTGGGCGGCAAACCGATCATCGGTATCTGCCAGTCGGGCTCCGACCTCACGCCGTGCAACCGCCACCACATCGAGCTGGTCAAGCGCGTCAAGGACGGCATCCGCGCCGCCGGCGGGGTGCCCTTCGAGTTCCCCCTGCACCCCATCCACGAGAATGTGCGCCGGCCCACCGCGGCACTGGATCGCAACCTGGCCTACCTGGGCCTGGTCGAGGTGCTGCACGGCTACCCGCTGGACGGCGTGGTGCTGACCACCGGCTGCGACAAGACCACCCCGGCCAGCCTGATGGCCGCGGCCACGGTCAATATCCCCGCCATCGTGCTGTCCGGCGGGCCGATGCTCAACGGTTGGCGCGGGGCGGAGCGGGTCGGTTCCGGCACCATCATCTGGGAACTGCGCAAGCGCCTCGCCGCCGGCGATATCGACTACGCCGAGTTCCTCGCCCGGGCCACCGACTCGGCCCCCTCGGTGGGCCACTGCAACACCATGGGCACCGCCTCGACCATGAACTCCCTGGCCGAGGCGCTGGGCATGAGCCTGCCCGGCTCGGCGATGATCCCCGCGCCCTACAAGGAGCGCGCCATGGTCGCCTACCAGACCGGCGAGCGCATCGTCGAGATGGTCTGGGACGACCTGCGCCCCAGCGACGTGCTGACCCGCGAGGCGTTCGACAACGCCATCGTCACCTGCTCGGCGCTGGGCGGTTCCAGCAACGCGCCGATCCACATCAACGCCATCGCCCGGCATATTGGCGTCGAACTGACCAACGACGACTGGCAGCGGCTGGGGCACGAGGTACCGCTACTGGCCAATGTGATGCCCGCTGGCGCCTATCTCTCCGAAGAGTTCCACCGCGCCGGCGGCGTGCCGGCGGTGATGAGCGAGCTACTCGGCGCCGGCAAGCTGCACGGCGACGTGCTGACCGTCAACGGCCGCACCCTGGCGGACAACCTGGCGGGGCGCGGGATCCAGGATCCCGCGGTGATCTGCCGCTACGCCGAGCCGCTGGTCGACCACGCCGGCTTCCTCAACCTCAAGGGCAACCTGTTCGACTCGGCGCTGATGAAGACCAGCGTGATCTCCAGCGATTTTCGCGCCCGCTTTCTCAGCGACCCCGACGACCCCAACGCCTTCGAGAGCAAGGTGGTGGTGTTCGACGGCTCCGAGGACTACCACGCGCGCATCGACGACCCGGCGCTGGGCATCGACGATCGCACCATCCTGGTGATGCGCGGTGCCGGCCCGGTGGGCCACCCCGGCGGCGCCGAGGTGGTCAACATGCAGCCGCCGGAAGCGCTGATTCGCGCCGGCACCGAGTCGCTGCCGTGCCTTGGTGACGGCCGCCAGTCGGGCACCTCGGGCTCGCCGTCGATCCTCAACGCCGCGCCGGAGGCGGCCACCGGCGGAGGCCTGGCGCTGCTCGAGGACGGTGACCGGCTGCGCATCGATCTGGGCCGGCGCGAGGTGCGGCTGCTGGTCGACGACGCCGAGCTGGCCGCGCGGCGCGAGCGCCTTGAGGCCGAGGGCGGCTATCGCTACCCGGCTCACCAGACGCCGTGGCAGGAGATTCAGCGCAGCATGGTGGAGCCGCTGGACCGCGGCATGACGCTGACGCCGGCGACCAAGTACCGCGACGTGGCGCGGGTCAGCCCACCCAGGGACAATCACTGACATGGCCGCGTTTGCATCCCTTTCACACCGTCAGCAGGGCCTGCTGCTGACCGCCGGCGGGGCGCTGATCATGGCCCCCGATGCGCTGCTGATCAAGGTCGCCAATCTGCCCGACGCCGAGATCCTGATGTGGCGGGGCTTTCTGTCGGCGCTGGGGTTCTTCCTGATTGCGCTGATGCGCCACGGCAACGGCCTCTGGGCGGTCTATCGCCGCTGCGGTTGGACCGGTATCGCCGTGGCGCTGCTGTTCAGCCTCACTACCTGCGGCTTCGTGCTCGGCAACCAGTACACCAAGGCCGGCAACGTGCTGATGATCCTGGCCGGCGCGCCGCTGATTGCTGCGGCACTGTCGTGGGTCATTCTCAAGGAGCGACTGCCGCGCCGCACCTGGATCGCGATCTGGCTGTGCCTGGCGGGGATTGCCATGATCGCCCTGGATGACGCCGGGGCAGGCAGCTGGGTAGGCAATGCCTTCGCCTTGATGGCGGCCACGACGCTGGCGATCAACTTCACCCTGTGCCGCACCCGGCCGGGCATCGACATGAGCCCGATGCTGGTGTTCAACGGCATCATCGTCGGCAGCGTGGCCGGGCTGTTCTGGCTGGCCGGGGGGGAACCGTCGCTGCCGGAGACGAACCAGCTGGCGGTGGTGGTCTTGCTGTGTCTGATCATCGTGCCCTGCGGGGTGACCCTGCTGCAGCGCGGCCCGCTCTACCTGCCGGCCGCCGAGGTGGGGCTGTTATTGCTGCTCGAGGTGGTGGTCGGCACCCTGCTGGCATGGTGGATCATTTCGGAGCAGCCGGCACCCATGGCGCTGGTGGGCGGTGCGCTGGTGCTCGGCACACTGACCGCCAAGGGGCTCTACGAGCGGCGCCTGGAACTCAGGGCCCGCGCCGGCGCCGGGCCGGCGCTGCAGCAACCGGTCGAGCGCACGGATACGGTATGATATCGAGGAATCGCAACAGGGTCTCAACGCTTTGACGTCACCACTCTCCAAGCCTGCGGCATCCAAGCCTACGGCGCGCCCCAGCATCGCCGATCATCTCGCCGAGGCGATCTTCTCCGGCCGCTACCAGCCCGGTGAGTTCGTGCCACGCGAGCTGGACCTCTGCGAGCGCTTTGCCATCAACCGCTCGGCGGTGCGCAGCGACCTGCGACAGCTGGTCGATGCCGGCATCATCGAGCGTATCTCCGGCCACGGCTCCAAGGTGCGCGAGTATGCCGAGTGGCACATCCTCGACCCCCAGGTGACCGACTGGATGACCCGCTATGCCGCGCCCAATCCGGAAATCCAGCGCGAGATACTGGCCTTTCGCCTCGACGTCGAGCCCTATGTGGCGATGACCGCCGCGCGGCGTGCCAAGGCCCGCGACCTGGTCGCCATCGAAGAGGCCTTCGAAGGGCTGGGTCAGAACCTGCGCAACGCCAGCTGCGCCGAGGAGCGGCGCCTGCACAGCGAATGCGACGTGGCCTTCCACGTGGCGATCTTCAAGGCCACTCACAATATCGTCTGGTCGCAGCTGTCGCATATCCTGCGCCCCTCGATCCATCTGCTGGTGTCGATGTCGAATGAGAGCGCCAACGACCCCGACGACAGCCTCGAGCGCCACCGCCAGCTGATGGAGAGCATTCGCATGCGTCGCCCGCGCGAGGCATTCCAGGCCGCCCAGGCGGTACTCGCCGGTACCGCCGATGCGCTGGGCCTGGAGCCGGGTACCAGTACGCTGGGGCGCTGCGTGGATCTGCCCTGAATTGCTGTGACTTCCCTGGCTGTTATCTATCGTGAAAAGGTCCTCCATGTCTGATGTTTCCCTCGGCCTGGTCGGCGTCGGCAAGATCGTTCGCGATCAGCATCTACCGGCCCTGGCGGCGACCCCCGGTTACCGGCTGCTGGCCAGCGCCGACCCCCGTGCCAGCCTGCCCAACGTGCCGGCCTACGCTGATATGGCGTCGATGCTCGATGCCCACCCCGAGCTCGACGCCGTGGCGATCTGTACCCCGACCCATCTGCGCCACGCCCAGGCCCGCCTGGCGCTGCAGCGCGGCAAGCACGTGCTGCTCGAGAAGCCGCCCGGCGCTACCCTGAGCGAGGTCGAAGATCTGATCGATGTCGCCAGCGAGCAGGGCGTTACGCTATTCGCCGCCTGGCACTCGCGCTTCGCTCCCGGCGTTGCCCAGGCCCGGGAGTGGCTGGCCGAGCGGCGCATCGAGCGCGTCGAGATCGTCTGGAAGGAGGATGTGCGGGTCTGGCATCCGGGCCAGACGTGGATCTGGCAGCCCGGCGGCATGGGTGTCTTCGACCCCGGCATCAATGCCCTGTCGATCGCCACCGCGATCCTGCCCCAGGCGTTCTTCCTGCGTCAGGCACGGCTGCTGGTGCCGAGCAACTGCCAGACGCCGATTGCCGCCGAGCTCAGCTTCGCCGACCCCGGCGGGGCCAACATCGAAGCCGACTTAGACTTCCGCCAGAGCGGCCCGCCGACCTGGGATATTCATGTCGAGACCGACGCCGGGCGCCTCAGTCTGACCCGGGGCGGCTGCCGGTTGAGCCTCGACGGTCAGCTCATGCTGGAGGCGGAGGAGCGCGAGTATGCCGGCCTCTATGCGCGCTTCGCCGAGCTGATCGCAAGCGGCCGGCGCGAGGTCGACGTGGCGCCGCTGCGCCACGTGGCTGACGCCTTCATGTATGGGCGGCGCGATACCACCGAGGCTTTCGTCGAGTAAGGGGGCAGATGGTGTCGTAGGTGGCGACCTAGCTTCCTGTCAGCAGCGGCGAGTCGCTCGCCTGCAGCGTAATGCTGATGCCACCGAGGCAGGTCATGTCGCGCTCCCAGGGGCAGCTGACGATGCGGGTGGGGCCGATCAGTTCGCTGACCAGCGCCTCGTCGATGGCGTCCTGCATGGCCTCCTGCATGGCCGCGTAGCCGCGTACCCCGGAGCCTGTCACCAGCACCAGGTCGGGGTTGAACAGCGCGAGTAGATTAGCCATGCCATAGCCCAGTGCGCGACCCGCCTCGGCGAAGATGCGCTGGGCGTCGGGGTTGCCCTGCATGGCCAGCTGGGTCAGCGCCTGCATCTGTGCCTCCGACGGGTGGGCGCTATCGCCAGCGGGCAGCTCGAGGACCTCGCGGGCCTCGCGGTAGAGCGCGTAGTCGCTGGCGTAGGCTTCGACGCAGCCGCGCTTGCCGCAGGCACACGGGGCACCCCCCGGCAGATACTTACTGTGGCCAAACTCCGCCGCGGAGCCGTTGGCGCCGAGAAACGGCACGCCGTCGATCAGCAGCGACATGCCGATGCCGTAGCCCAGCATGACCACCGCCAGATTGGGGTAGCCGGCATAGGCGGGCTGCGTCGCCAGTACACTGGCGATGCAGTTGGCATCGTTCTCGAGCAGTACCGGGCAGCCGAAACGCTCGGCCAGCTGCGGCGCCAGCGGGGCGTTGCGAAAGCTCAGCGCCGGCGACCAGATCAGCGTGCCGCTATGCGACGCCACTACCCCCTGTACCGCCAGGCAGATACCCACCAGACGGCGATGGCTGGCCAGCGCCAGGCTTCGCACCTCGGCAATCTTCTCTTCGAGCAGCGCCACCAGGTCCTCTGGCGTGAGGGCCAGGGTGGCGACGCCATGGTGCTCGCTATGCTGCATCTGGCCGCTGTAGTCACCCACCACCAGCTGCAGCTCATTGATCGACAGCTTGACGCAGATCACGCAAGCCGCCTCGGGGGCCAGCTGGATCAGCGTCTTGGGGCGCCCGCGTCCGCTGGGGCGGGGCATGTCAGGCGGCAGTTCGGTAATCAATCCTTGCTGCAGCAACTCGGCGCTGATCGAGGTCACGGTGGCCGAGCTGATGCCGTTGAGAATACCTAGATCGACGCGTGCCACCGGGCCCTGCTCACGCAGGGTGCGTATCACCGCCAGGGTGTTGTCGTGGCGGCTGGTGTCATGGGGCTGAGAGGCCATGGATCTCGCCGTTGCTGTGAGTCATGGGCAGTCTACCAGAGACGCTGTCAGACAACGGCCAGTGGCTGGCACGGCGCGACATTCATCATCCGATACGACCTAAGTTGCATAGGTGAATATTTATTTTAGGGTCTAAATTAAATCCACGCCAGCTGCTCCACAGCTTCCGACAATAACAACAGGGGAGATCGCCATGCGCGAGCCGATGGCCCGCTACCCGAGTCTTGCCGAGCGCGTCGTCTTCGTCACCGGAGGCGGGGGAGGTATCGGTGCGGCCCTGGTCGAGGCTTTTCACCACCAGGGCGCGAGTGTCGCCTTCGTCGATATCGACGATGCAGCAAGCCAGGCGCTGTGCCGCAACCTCGAGGCGCAGACCGGCCGTGCACCCTGCTATCACCACTGCGACATCCGCGATATCAGCGCCCTGCAGGCCGTCATCGATGAGGTGAGCGAGCGCCAGGGGCCGATCCGTACCCTGATCAACAATGCCGCCAACGACGACCGCCATGACTGGCGCCAGGTCAGCGTCGACTACTGGGATGAACGCATGTCGCTCAACCTGCGCCCGATGTTCTTCTCGAGCCAGGCGGTGGCCGAGCGCATGGCCCAGGCCGGCGGTGGCTCGATCATCAACTTCGGCTCGATCAGCGTGCGCCTGGCGCTGGGCAACCTGCCGACCTACGTCACTGCCAAGGCCGCGGTGCACGGCTTGACCCGCAGCCTGGCTCGCGATCTTGGCGAACAGAGCATCCGCGTCAACACGGTGGTACCGGGGTGCATCATGACTGAGCGCCAACTCGACAAGTGGATCGGCCCCGAGGACGAGGCGCGCATTCGCGAGCACCAGTGCCTCAAGGTGCGCCTGGCCCCGGAGCATGTGGCACCGATGGTGCTGTTCCTGGCCGCCGACGACAGCGCCCAGCTGACCGGCCAGGAATTCTGCGTCGACGCGGGGTGGGGCTGATGAGTATGCCGGATCAGCCGCTGCTGGCAGCGCGGCGTATTTCTCGCTGGTTTGGCGAGAATCAGGTGTTGTTCGACATCGATCTCGCGCTCCAGCCCGGTGAGGTTCACGCGCTGTTGGGCGAGAACGGCGCCGGCAAATCGACGCTGGTACGCATTCTCGCCGGCTACCTGAGCCCTAGCGACGGTGAGGTCCGCCTGGCGGATGAGGTTCGCCACTATCGCAGCAGCGGCGATGCCGAGGCCGATGGGGTGGTGATGATCCACCAGGAGCTGGCTCTGGCCGAACAGCTGAGCGCGGAGGAGAACATCTTCCTCGGTCGCGAGCTGCGCCGCGGCCCCTTCCTCGACCGCCGCGCCATGCGCGAGCGCTGCCGCGAGGCGCTGGCGGAGCTCGAGACCCGAGTCGACCCGCGTGCCAGGGTCAAGGACCTCAGCACCTCCGATCAGCAGATGGTCGAGATCGCCAAGGCGATTACCCGTGACGTGCGCGTGCTGATCATGGATGAGCCCACTGCATCCCTCACCGAGCATGAAGTCGAGGTGCTGTTCGCGCTGATAGGGCGGCTGCGCCAGCGCGGCGTGGCGATTCTCTATATCTCCCATAAGCTGCGCGAGATCGAACGGATCGCCGACCGGGTCACGGTGCTGCGCGACGGCCGGTTGATCGACAGTGGCCCCATGGCTGGGCGCAGCAAAGAGGAGCTGGCGCGGCTGATGGTGGGGCGCGAGATCAATGACATGTATCCCGAACGCACCGTATTGGCCAGCGATGCCCCGGTGGTACTCGAGGCGCGTGACATGGTGGTGCCCGGCGCCGTGAAACGGGCCAGCTTCAGCCTGCGCCGCGGCGAGGTGCTGGGCTTCGGAGGGGTGGTTGGCGCCGGTCGCACGGCGCTGATCGAGGCGCTGCTGGGGTTGCGCCATCGCAGCCAAGGGCAGGTGCTGCGCAACGGCCAGCCGGTGGCGCTGCGCCACCTTCGCGATGCGGTACGCCAGCGCATTGCCTATCTCACCGAGGACCGCAAGGGCAAGGGCCTGGTGCTCAACATGGGGCTGCGTCCCAACTTCACGCTGCTCAATCTGCGCGCCTACTGCCGGCCGCTGATCGACCGGCGCCGCGAGGAGCAGGCCTTTCAAGGGGCCATCGAGCGTTTCGACATCCGCCTGCGCACCCAGGCGGCTACCGCCGCCGAGCTCTCCGGCGGCAATCAGCAGAAACTGCTGCTGGCCAAGGTCATGTCCATTGACCCCGAGATCGTGATCATCAACGAACCGACGCGCGGCATCGACGTGGGCACCAAGCACCAGATCTATCATTTCGTGCGCGAACTCACCGACGCCGGCTGCTCGGTCATTCTGATCTCTTCCGAGATGGCCGAGCTGATCGGCCTTTCGCATCGGGTGGCGGTGATGTGCGCCGGGGTGCTGACCGGCGTGCTCGAGGGCGAGCAGATCAACGAACACGAAATCATGCAGTACGCATCCGGTATCAAGGGAGAGGGAGCAGATGAACAACGCCGTGCCTGACAACAAGCCTATTGCCCGGAGTCGCGCCTCCTTCGACCTCAAGACCTGGGGGCCCTTCATTGCCCTGCTGGCCCTGGCGCTGCTGGGAGTGTTGATCAACCCCGCCTTTCTGGGGCTGGACAACCTCTCCAACATGCTCACCCGCAGCGCCTTCATCGGCATCATCGCCATCGGCGCCACCTTCGTGATCACCGCCGGTGGGCTGGACCTGTCGGTAGGCTCGATGGCTGCTTTCATCGCCGGGGTGATGATCATTCTCATGAACAGCCTGGTCGAGCAGTTCGGCCCCGGCCTGACCACCATCCTGCTGGGTATCGGCGCCTCGCTTCTGCTCGGGCTGTGTGCCGGCTTCATCAACGGCATGGTGACCACCAAGGGCAAGATCGAGGCCTTTATCGTCACCCTGGGCACCATGGGCATCTATCGCTCGCTGGTCACCTACCTCGCCGACGGCGGCACCCTGTCGCTGGACTGGGGGGTGCGTGACATCTACCGGCCGGTCTACTACGGCAGCCTAATGGGGATTCCGATTCCGGTACTGGTGTTCCTGCTGGTGGCGGTGGTCGGCTACATCCTGCTCAACCATACCCGCTTCGGCCGCTACTGCTTCGCCATCGGCTCCAACGAGAAGGTGGCCGAGTACAGCGCCATCCACGTCGACCGCATCAAGACCATGACCTACATGCTGCAGGGCGTGTGCGTGGCGTTGGCAACCATCATCTATGTGCCGCGGCTGGGCTCGGCCTCGGGGGCCACCGGGGTGCTCTGGGAGCTCGAGGCGATCGCCGCGGTGATCATCGGCGGCACCGTGCTCAAGGGCGGGCACGGGCGCATCTGGGGCACGGTGGTAGGGGCGATCATGCTGACCATGATCGGCAACATCCTCAACCTCACCGATGCCATCTCCAACTATCTCAACGGCACGGTGCAGGGGATCATCATCATCGTCGCGGTGTACCTGCAGCGCGCATCGTGGAGGAAGTCGGCGCCATGAGGCGCCCCATAAGGCAGCAGCATAACAAGCACAAGCAGCAGAGGAGCATCACCATGCCCATCACCAAGAATAGCAGGATGAAAGTCGCGGCCCTGACCGTGGCGGCGGCCATCGGGCTGCCCGGCCTCGCCATGGCTCAGGAGGTCACTATCGGCGTGTCGATACCTGCCGCCACCCACGGCTGGACCGGCGGGGTCAACTTCCACGCCGAACAGGCCAAGGAGCGTCTCGAGGCACTGCACCCCGAGATTTCCATCACCATCACCACCGCCAGCGACCCGGGTGGCCAGGCCAACGACCTCGAGGATCTGGTCTCGCAGCGCAATATCGATGCGCTGGTGGTGCTGCCCTTCGAGTCGGGGCCGCTGACCGACCCGGTGCGTCGGGTCAAGGAGTCCGGGGTGTTCGTCACCGTGGTTGACCGCGGCCTCGAGCAGGAGGGGATCGAAGACCTCTACGTGGCCGGCAACAATCACGAAATGGGCCGGGTGTCCGGCGAGTATATTCGCGACCAGCTCGACGGCGAGGGCGATATCGTGGTGCTGCGCGGGATCCCTACGGTGATCGACGAGGAGCGCGTGCAGGGCTTCCAGGAAGCCATCGAAGGCTCCGAGATCAACATCCTCGACATGCAGCACGCCAACTGGAACCGCGACGACGGCTTCGAGGTGATGCAGGACTATCTGGCTCGCTTCGACCGCATCGATGCGGTGTGGGCCCAGGATGACGATATCGCCCTCGGCGTCATCGAAGCGGTGCGCCAGGCCGGCCGTGAGGATGAACTGTTCATCGTCGGTGGCGCCGGCATGAAGGACATCATCGCGCGGGTCATGGAAGGTGACGAACTGATACCAGTGGACGTGCTCTATCCGCCGGCAATGATTGCCACTGCGATGGATCTCACCGTCCAGCACTTCACCTCCAACGGGCCGGTGACCGGGCAGTACATCCTCGGCTCTCCGCTGATCACCCAGGAGAACGCCGAGCAGTACTACTTCCCCGATTCACCGTTCTGATCGAGCCAGGCGGGCGTTCGACGCCCGCCTTCGACGACAACCATCGGAGCCCACTATGCAAACCATCAAAGGGCCGGCGATCTTTCTCGCTCAGTTTGCCGGTGACGACGCCCCCTTCAACAGCCTCGAGAGTATTGCCCGCTGGGCGGCGGAGCTTGGCTACGAGGGCGTACAGATTCCCAGCTGGGATGCGCGCCTGATCGACCTGAAACGCGCCGCCGACAGCCAGACCTACTGCGACGAAATCAAGGGCACCCTGGCCGAGCACGGCCTGGCACTGACTGAACTTTCGACCCATCTGCAGGGCCAGTTGGTGGCCGTGCACCCCGCCTATGACGAGATGTTCGACGGCTTCGCCGTACCCGAGGTGCGCGGCAACCCCAAGGCCCGCCAGGCGTGGGCCGTGGAGCAGCTGATGCTGGCCGCCAGGGCCTCGAAGAACCTCGGCCTGACCGACCACGGCACCTTCTCCGGCGCGCTGGCCTGGCCCTATGTCTATCCGTGGCCGCAGCGCCCGGCAGGGCTGATCGACGCCGCCTTCGACGAGCTGGCCAAACGCTGGCGGCCGATCCTCGACGCCTTCGACGAGGCCGGGGTCAACCTCTGCTACGAGATCCATCCCGGTGAGGACCTGCACGACGGTATCACCTTCGAGATGTTCCTCGAGCGGGTCGGCCACCATCCGCGCTGCCACATCCTCTACGACCCCAGTCACCTGATCCTGCAGCAGCTCGACTACCTGGGCTTCCTAGATGTCTACCGCGACCACATCCAGATGTTTCACGTCAAGGACGCCGAGTTCAATCCCAGCCCCAAGCAGGGCGTCTACTCCGGCTACCAGTCCTGGACCGAGCGCGCCGGGCGCTTCCGCTCGCTGGGCGACGGCCAGGTCGACTTCAAGTCGATGTTCTCGTGGATGGCTGCCAACGACTACCACGGCTGGGCGGTGCTGGAGTGGGAGTGTTGCCTCAAGCACCCGGAGGTCGGCGCCCGCGAAGGGGCCACCTTCATTCGCGACCATATCATCCAGGTAACCGAGCGGGCCTTCGACGACTTCGCCGACGCCGGCGTCGACGAGGCGTCCAACCGCCGCCTGCTGGGACTCGACTGAAGGATACGACGACATGAGCCAACAACAGGATAGGTCCCGCCGGCTGCGCCTGGGCATGGTCGGTGGCGGCCAGGGTGCCTTCATCGGCGGCGTGCATCGCATCGCCGCCAGGCTCGACGACCACTACGAGCTGGTCGCCGGCGCCTTCGCTTCCGACCCCGAGCGCAGCCGTTCGGCGGCCGCAGAGCTGCACGTAAACGAGGCGCGCGCCTACCCCGACTATCGCACCATGGCCAAGGCCGAAAGCCAGCGTGACGATGGCATCGATGTCGTGGCCATCGTTACGCCCAACCATCTGCACTTCGACGTGGCGAAAACCTTCCTCGAGGCCGGCATCCACGTGATCTGCGACAAGCCGATGACCACCAGCCTGGAGGACGCCCAGGCGCTGGCCGCGCTGGTCGAACGCAGCGGGCTGTTCTTCGGCCTGACCCACAACTATTCGGGCTACTCGCTGGTGCGTCAGGCCCGCGACATGGTGGCTGCCGGCGAACTCGGCGAGCTGCGCGTGGTGCAGGTCGAATATCCCCAGGACTGGCTGTCGACGCGCCTCGAGGAGAGCGGCGTCAAGCAGGCCGAGTGGCGTACCGACCCCAAGCGTAGCGGCCCGGCCGGCTGCCTGGGCGATATCGGCACCCACGCTTATCACCTGGCACGCTTTGTCACAGGGCTCGAGCTCGAGTCGCTGGCAGCGGACATGCACACCTTCGTCGAGGGCCGCGCGCTGGATGACAACGTGCACATGATGCTGCGCTTCAAGGGCGGCGCGCGGGGCATGCTGTGGTCGAGCCAGGTGGTGCCGGGCAACGAGAACGGCCTCAAGCTGCGGGTCTACGGCAGCCAGGGCGGCCTCGAGTGGCATCAGGAGGAGCCCAACCGACTGCTCCACTCGCCGCTGGGCGAGCCGCCGCGCATCCTGACTCGCAACGGCCCGGGCCTGGGCGAGGCGGCGCTGGCGGCGTCGCGAATTCCTCCCGGGCACCCGGAGGGCTATCTCGAAGCCTTCGCCCAGCTATATGGCGATTTCGCCGAGCAGATCCGTGCTCGCCAGCGCGGACGTCCGGCCGAGCCGCTGGCCCAGGGCACCCCGGGGGTGAGCGACGGGGTCGATGGCCTGCTATTCATCACCCGGGCGCTGGCGTCGTCCGCGGCGGGAGGCGCCTGGGTGGATGTGTGAGGCCTATACCCTCGACAATGGCCAACTGCGGCTGGTGGTGGCGCCGTGCAACGGCGCCAGCGTGGTGCGCTTCGAGGCGCTGACGCCGGCAGGTTCGGTGCCACTCTTGCGACCCGGTGAAGGACCGGATGACGACCCCAACCGCATGGGCATGTACCCGCTGCTGCCCTGGTCCAACAGAATCTCCGGCGGTGGTTTCCACTGGCGCGGTCGCGACCATCGCCTGTTGGCCAACCTGGCCGGCGAGCCGCTGCCGATTCACGGCGACGGCTGGCAGCAGCCCTGGCGGGTGGTGGCACTGGCGCCAGAGAGGATGCGCCTAGCGCTGCACTCGGACTGGCAGCCGCCGTTCGACTACCGCGCCCTGCTGGATTATCGGCTGGAGGGCGCCAGCTTGGTCGTCGACCTGCATCTGACCCACTTGGGCAAGCTGCCCATTCCCTACGGCGCGGGCATGCACCCCTGGTTTGTGCGTACACCGGATGTGCGTCTCTCGGCCCCGGCCAGCGGCGTCTGGGAGGTAGACGCGGCACAGCTTCCCAGCCACTGGCGGCGCTTGAACGCAGACGACCCCTGGCAGTTTGCCGATAATGCGGTGCTGCCCGAGGGACGCATCGACAACCTGTTCACCGGCTGGCGCGGGCGTGGCCGGCTTGGCTGGCCGCGGCGGGGTCTCAGCATGGCGTTTAGTGTGGCGCCGCGGCTTAGCCGTTACCTGGTGTTTTCACCGGGGTACGACGCCGACTTCTTCTGCTTCGAGCCCGTCAGCCATACGGTCGACGCCCACCATTTCAACGACCCGCTTGGCGAGGGGCTGGTCGAGCTGGCCAGCGGTGAAAGCCTTGGGCAGCGCTGGCGCTTCGGTCCGGTGCAGTGGCATGGCACCGGCTAATCAAGGAGGTACCGCGATGGCGGCTGAGATCGAAATAGCGCTCGAGCTGAACATGAGCCTTGGCGAGAGCCCGCTGTGGTCCGAGGCGCGCCAGACCCTCTACTGGGTGGATATCAATCGCGGCATGATCTACGCCTGGCGCCCGGAAAGTGGCGCGCCGCCGGAGACCATCACGCTGGAGGAGAAGGTCGGTTGCATCGCGCTGTGTGAAGACGGGCTGTTGGCATCGATGAGCTCCGGAGTCGTGCGGCTGCGCTTACCCTTCGACGGCCGGCTAGAGCGCCTGGCGGCCAATCCAGAGTGGAATAAAGAGGGGAAGAAAGAGGGAAAAGAAGAGCAGCAGGGCAACCGCTTCAACGATGGCCGTTGCGACCCGGCGAGGCGCTTCTGGGTGGGCACCATCGACGCCGAGGAGCGCCACCCCACGGCGGCACTCTACTGTCTCGAGAGCGGCGAGCTGGTGCGCCGCGAGGCGAAGCTTGGCATTGCCAACGGCTTGGCCTTCAGCCCCGACCAGCGCTGGCTCTACCACACCGACTCGCTGACGCGGCGCATTATGCGCTACCCCTTCGATGCGGCCAGCGGTGCCACCGGCACGCCGCATACATGGGTCGATCTGCAATCGCTTGGCCTGCCGGGGGTGCCGGACGGTGCCGCAGTGGATAGCGAAGGCTGCTACTGGAGCGCCCTCTACGACGGCGGCCGCGTGGTGCGCTTCTCGCCCCAGGGCGAGCTGCTGGCCGAGATCGAGGTGCCGTGCCCGCACCCCACCATGCCGGCGTTTGGCGGCCGTGACCTGCGTACGCTGTATATCACCACTGCTACCCAGCATCTGGACGCGGAAGGCCGCGCGCGCTGGCCGGCGGCGGGTGGTTTGCTGAGCGTCAACCTCGACGTGCCTGGGCTTGCCGAGCCGGTGTGGTCGGAGAATTAAGCTGGCATCACTGCGCGGCGATCCGCTCGCCCAGCGCCCGCATGAAGCGGCCGCCGGCCTCAAGCTGCTCGATGTCGATGTACTCGTCGGGCTGGTGTGCCTGGCTGATGCTGCCGGGACCGCAGATCACCGTGGACAGCCCCTCGCGCTGGAACTGGCCGGCCTCGGTGGCGTAGGCCACGGCGCCGCCTGCAATCTGCTCGCCGAGCAGGTCGTGGCATAGCGTCAACGCCGCGGCGTTGTCGCGGTCGGCCAGCGCCGGCACGGTGGCGTTTAGCGTTTCGGTGACGATGCCGGTGTGCGGCGCGCGCTGGCGCATTTCGGCTTCGAGCTGGCTGGCGTAGTCGGTGACGCGGCCCAGCAGCTCGTCGAAACGGTCCTGGGGCAGGTGGCGGATCTCCCAGTCGAAGCTGCACTCCCGGGCCATGATATTGATCGCCGTGCCGCCGGCAATCTTGCCGACGTGAAGGCTGGAGTGGACCACGTTGAAAGCCTCATCCACGCGGCCCTCCGCCTTGAGCTCGCTCATCACGTCCTCGATCCTGGTGACCAGGCGTGCCGCCACATGAATCGCCGAGACACCCTGGTTGACCTGGCTGGAGTGGGCGGCGTGGCCGGTCACGGTGGTGCGCAGGTTGGTGGCGCCCTTTTGCGCGACCACCGGCGCCATCGAGGTGGGCTCGCCGACGATGACCGCCGCCGGGCGCGGATGGTCGGCCATCAAGCGTTCGATCATGCGCGGCGCGCCGACGCAGCCGATCTCCTCGTCGTAGGAGAGCGCCAGGTAGATCGGCTTGGGCAGGTCGAGCGCCACCCAGCTCGGCACCTCGGCCAGGGCGCAGGCGATAAACCCCTTCATGTCGCAGGTGCCGCGGCCGTAGAGGCGGCCGTCGCCCTTGTCGACCAGCATGAACGGGTCGCTGGTCCACGGCTGGCCGTCCACCGGCACCACGTCGGTATGCCCCGACAGCACCACGCCGCCCTCGACGGCGGGACCGATGCGTGCCAGCAGGTTGGCCTTGCTGCCGTCGTCGCTGTCGATGCGCCAGTGCTGCACGCCATACTCGTCGAGGTAGGCCTCGACCCACTCGATCAGCGCCAGGTTGGAGTCGCGAGACACGGTGGGAAAACCCACCAGCGTCTCCAGCAGCGTCGCCGCGTCGTTCATGCTGATGTCCCTTTTCATTGAATCCCATCAGCCTAGCATGAGCCGGGGGCGCCTTCGCCACTCGTACTTCTCATGAACATGTTGGCCACACCTGAGGAGGCCTGACGAATCATCATCTTGTGCTAAGAGATCACGACATGTTCACGAAACGCATTTTTTTCGACACGTCCCGCGGATATGTCGATGGTATCGACATGACGGCAGCCTTGGAGAGGCGTGAAGTTAAAATAACGCTAGGTCTTATTTTAATTTAAGCCGTAACTTAAAATAAGGCGCAATGCGATTTTACCCAGACCCGCTTTCGAGCGATGAGAGACTTGAGGTCGAGTGCCACAGCATGGTGGTCGATACGCTGGGTACGCCCATCGTGGATGATGTGGCGTCAGACTGACCGGGAGATTCCATGAAGCCCTTTTCCATCCTGCTGATCCGGCTGCTGGGCCTGTATCTATTCCTGAAGACGCTGTTTTCGGTGCTACCGGCGCTGATCAGCCCAATGGGTAGCAGCTACTGGTCTGCCGAGGTGTTTCCCATGTTGATGGCCACGGTGGCCGTGCCGATGGTGGGCGGGGTGCTGCTGTGGTGCTTCGCCGGTCGCCTGGCTGGGCGGCTGCATGGCGATTCGGATGCTGGCGTCGACGCCACGGATGTTGACCTGGTGCGCGCCGGCACCTTCCTGATCGGCGTCTACCTGCTGGTCCGATACGTCAGTATGTTGGTAGGCGTCTATGTGTCCTCCGGCGACCTGGCCTATGATGCCCTGGTCGCTGTGGCGGCGGGGATCGGCATGATGCTGGGCGGTAGCTACCTCGTAGCGTTGTATTGCAGGGTCAAGTATTTCGGTGCCGATAGGTAAGCCGGCCGACGGCCGCTTTGCTCTCTACAGCACCTCCCGCGTTGCCTCCATGACTCGCCCATCCACGCCGCGCTGAATCTTTTCCTCGATCTCGCTGCACAGCGACTCCACCTTGGGCAGCGTGGTCGCGGCGACCACGAAGGTCCACTCGCTGGCTTCCAGTCGGTCGAGCTCGCCGCTCTCGCAGACCGCGACCGCCGGGTTGCGTCCGAAGCGCTCATGCAGACCGCCCATGCGCTGGCGCTTCTCCTTGAGCGAGCGACAGCCGGGCAGGGAAATGCTGAGGGTCAATACGGCAATATGCATGGTCGCTTCAGTCACCTGTGCCGATGGTCAGCCGCAGCGCCTGCAAGCCGTCGAGCTCCAGGCGCACCTCATCCGAGAAGAGCGGGTGGCCGAGCATGCGAATATCCAGGCTGGCGTTGGCGCCGCGGTAGCGCACGCTGGTCGATAGGTGGGTGTCGGTGGTCAGCGGGGCCAGCGGCCCATAGTCGACGCTCTCCACCGTCAGCGCGCCGAGCCCCCGCGCCTCGAGCTGCTGCTCGATGGCCTGTGTCGCGGCCATCCCGTAGTAGACATAAAGCCCGCCGTAGGCCAACCCGGCGATCACGATAAGCGATAATAGACGACCCATGGGCTACTCCTGATGGAACCCCGCCCAAGCGGCTGGGGAGGTGAAGTTATACTACGCCACGATGAGCGGCAGGGTTGCCGGGTTGCCAGGCACCCTCGCGGATCATCGGGCAGCCGCTGACATCGTGGTTATAGAGATAGAGCCAGGCGGGGCCCAGGGCCGTGGTATGGATGACTCGCTCGAAGTCGCCCTGCTTGGGAGTGCGCACTCGGTGATCCTCGAGGTGGTCGAGGCCGGCGAGCAGTTGGGCGTCGACCTTGAAGACTTCCACCTCGACGCCCCGCGATGGCTGCGGCTTGGCGCCAGGATAGGGGCCCAGGTCGTAGAGCGTCACCGCGGTCAGGCGGTCACTGCCAAGATACTCGGCCCCCGCAAGCCAGTGGTGATTGCGCAGCCCACGTTTCAAGGTGCCGTAGACGGCCACCAGCGGGCTGTGGGCAATGGCAAGTACGGGGGTGTGCATAAGTCATCTCCGTAACGCTGGATAGTGCGGCATATTCTAACACTCCAGCAATGCGGTGCTATGCGACGCTCCCGCGGGGCTTTCCCGGATGGTCGACTGGTCCTGCGCGCGCGTTGATGGCAGGCTTAGGCGGTCAGCTTCTTGAGCCGGGCCCGTCAGTACCCCCTGCTACCAGGAGCAGCAAATTGCTGCAGTGATGTATTAATAAAAATTAATTTAAAAAACTATATAGGTGCGACGATTTTTCTGCGAGGTCCTTCCTCAGCCAAGATCCCGTGAGTGGTCTGTGCTGATCGAAGCCACAAGGACATCGACGATATGCGTAGGGAGCATGGGTCATTGTCATCACTAAACGCGCAATATCGCATACATTGGCTGACTGGACAGCTTTGCGAAGATAGCAAGGAGTCAATGTACCGTAATTCCATCAACGAGAGGGTGCGGTATGAGACCTGCCTGTCGTTGATGTTGGCGGCCGCGGTCTTTGGCACCTTTGCCATTACCGACTACTACCTGCTTGGCTTGACGAGAGAATATTATCTACTGGTCACCATGCGCATCGTAGTAGTCAGTCTCTGCCTTATCCTTGCATTCGCCATCGCACGCTGGGGCAGCTATTCGCATCGGCTCTGGTTGCGCGCTTTGCCGCTCTGGATACTTGCAACGGGGATCATCCTGATCGTTCCGCTGCGCCCCGAGAGCCTCTCAACCCAGGTAACAGCCGTAGTGCTGGCCACCATGGCGTTCTTCCTGCTGATCCCCAACCTGCTGACGGTGGTGACCTTCGCCAGCCTTTTTTTAAGTATCGGCTTCGTGGCTGCCGCGGTACTTTTTGCCGAGATTTCAGCGGTGGATACGCTTCGCATAGCACTGCTGTTAATGATGACCAATGTCGTGGGGTACTGTGCTCTGCTGCGCTTGGAGAGGCTGCAGCGCAATCAATACTCGTTGCTTAACGAAGAGCGCGATCAAAATCACCAGTTGCTCAAGGAAATAGCCCATCGCAAGTCCCTGGAAGAACAACTGCGCATGGTTGCCGAGCGGGATGAGCTGACGGGGTTGAATAGCCGGAGTCATTTCATGAAGCGGGCCAAGGCCCTGCTGCAGAGTTCACGATTGGAAAAGATGCCGTTCAGCTTTTTCATGATCGATGTGGATCACTTCAAGAGCATCAACGATACCTGGGGGCATAGTCACGGGGACTGGGTTCTGACCAAGATCGCGGAGGTCTGCGTGCACTCACTGCGCCCCACTGATGTGATAGGCCGTTTCGGTGGTGAAGAGTTCGTGGTAGCCCTGCCTAACACCGGCCCTGACGATGCTCAAGTCGTGGCGGAGCGCTTGAAGATGAAGGTCGCCGAGCTGCCGTTAAAGGAAGATATGAGTGGGCTTAGCCTGAGCGTTACCATCGGCATCGCTATGGCAAACACTGAAAGTGTCGATCTCGAAGCCTTGATCTCCCAGGCGGATCAGGCGCTCTACGTGGGCAAGCGAGACGGCAGAAACCGAGTGGTGATGTGTCGCGGAGGATTGGGGAATGGATGAGTCAGGCGTAGTAAATTTTGCCGAAAAATTCTGTAAGTTTTCTGAACACTGGTCGCCTCGCGTAGTTGCGGAAATGAACGACTATCAGTTCAAGCTGGTCAAGTTAGAAGGCGATTTTGTTTGGCATGATCACAAGGATACGGACGAGGTTTTCCTGGTGATCAAAGGGACAATGGGCATCGAGCTTCGGGATGGTGTGGTTAAGCTATCTGAAGGTGAGATGTATGTTGTCCCCAAAGGCATAGAGCATAAGCCTTTTGCCGAAAGTGAGTGCCATGTCCTCCTGATCGAGCCAAGGGGCGTTGTCAATACGGGGGAGTCAGGCGGCGAGCTCCAGGCGGAGAATGATGTCTGGGTGTAGTCCTCTTTTCTCTCGTTAAAAGTCGCTATTGGCGTACGTCCTGTACAGCCCTGGCTGCCAGATAGGCTGGCAGCCTATCTTTAGACAGGGTATGCAGTGGTAGCGCAGTGCTGGAACAGCCGGAGGGGAGAAGAGGTACCGCTATAGCCTATTGCGTTACCCGCTGCTCCTGCACGGCGAGTCGCAGTAGTGGCACTGACTTACGCTCGTGGCGGATCTGCTGTATGCCAAATGAAAAGAAGCCGCTTTCCTGCGGAAAGCGGCTCCCAGCGCTGTCATATCAAGCTATCGTCAACACTATTTCTCGGACGTGCTAGTCGACTTCTTGCTCTTGTCCGCGTGCTGCTGATTTTTCTGCCGGGACTCTTCACCTTCGCCCTTGCCCTTCTGCATGCTCTCGCGGACCTGTGCTTGCCCTTTTTCAAGATTTTCCTGAAACTGCTGCTGGCCCTTCTGCATGTTTTCTTCGAGCTGCTTTTGGCCCGTTTGCATGCTGCTCATGGCCAGTTGCTGGCTCTCTTTCAGGTATTCCTGGCTCAGGGAGCTGATTCTGTCAGTGTCGGCTTTCAAGCGCTCGCTCATATCCTTGATGGACTGCTGCTGCTCTTCGACCACCTTCCGGAAGCTTTCCGAATCCTTGACCTCCAGCCAGGAGCGGGATTGGGCCAGGCTTGTCTCGGCAAAGGCGCGAACCGCATCGAACTGCGTCGAGAACAGCTCTTCATAATAATTGGTGGTCAGAGATCCATAGGCACGTACCGGCTCGACGATCGAGCTCTCGAACTGCTGCTTGGCACGGTCGGTCTCTTTCTGGGTGGTTTTATCAGCATCCTGCTTAGTCTTCTCGGCGCTCATTTAGCACCTCCATGTCGGTGAACTGATTACATAGAATACGCGCTGGCTAATGAGTGCCGCCCCGGTAAACAGCCCGGTTTCCCAGCGAGATCGGCAATATCTGCGGAGGGGGTTTTGAGAGCACCCGGCGCTCAAGGCGTCGCGTTCATATGATCAGTTAGAGACTAGGCTGAAGTGGCCAATCATTCTGTGCGCCAGCACACTGATTCAGTCTGTGCACCTTCACTCCCGTTCGTCCCGCGTCGAGCGCAGCAGCACGCGGTCCATGCCGCGGGTGCTGAGCACACGCTTGAGCGCGGCAAAAAGATGGGTGGGCACGGTCACCGCGTAGCGGGGCCTCGGCCGGCGGCTCTCCAGGGCATGGATGAGCTTGTCTATCACGGCCTCGGGGCCAAGGGTGAAGGGGGCCTTGCCCTCCTGGCTGGCCAGGCGGGCTTCCACCTTGCGGTAGGTGTCGGCATGGGCACTGTGAGTGGTGTCGATATTGGCCTTGAAGGCCTGGTAGGCGTTCTCGCGAAAGCGGCTGGCGATGGGGCCGGGCTGGATCAGACTGATATGGATGCCGCTGCCGGAGAGTTCCTGGCGCAGGGTGTCGGTGAGGCCCTCGAGGGCGAACTTGGAGCAGACGTAGGCGCCGCGGTAGGGCAGGGCGGCGAAGCCGAGCACCGAGCTGTTGTGGACGATGCGGCCATAGCCCTGGGCGCGCATCATCGGCAGTACCCGGGCGGTGAGTTCGTGGGTGCCGAGCAGGTTGGTCTCCAGCTGCTCGCGCAGTACCGCACGGGTCAAATCCTCGACGGCGCCGGGCTGGCCGTAGGCGCCGTTGTTGAACAGCGCCGTCAGTTGCCCAGCGGTGCGCGCCTCTACGGCTGCTACCGCGGCCTCGATGGAGGTGCTGTCGGCCAGGTCGAGCGGCAGTGCCTCGAAGCCTTCCTCCTCGAGCCGGGCGACGTCCGCCGCCGCCCGGGCGGTGGCGAAGACCCGCCAGCCGCGCTTGGCCAGCGCATGGGCCGCGGCATGGCCGATGCCGCTGGAGCAGCCGGTGATCAGTATGCTGCGCGTAGACGTCTCGGGGGCGTCTGGCATTCTCGTCTCCTGGTGGTTTTGTGGTGCAGGGTGGCGTTGAGTCTCACGGTGGCGTGCCGATCATCCGCTCCAGCTCACGGTTGAAGGCCGCCGGCTTGGCCATGTGCAGGAAGTGGTCGCTATCTTCCATGATCACGGCGTCGAACTCCGCCAACAGCTGCCGGTTGGCGTCGATGTCGGTGGGCCACAGGTCGGCGTTGATCGCCGCCACGGGGATCGTCAGCTCAGCGAAGTGCCGCGCCGCTTCGCCATCGGCATGCCGCGACAGCATCTCCTGCATGGCGCTCATCGCCACCTCGGGCGATGCGGCTGCCATGTCCTGCATGACCCAGTCGCGCAGCGTGGCATCGGTGCTGTCGATGAACATCGACGCCACGAACTGACGGGCGGCCGGGGCGAAGTCCTGCTGGAGCGGTTCCAGCAGCTCGTCGCGCTGCTCCTGGTCGATTTCCGCGGCCACGTCGTGGAAGGTGTCGACGCCGATGATGCCGATCACGCGCTCCGGCAGCAGGCGTGCCGCTTCGACGCTGACCGGCCCGCCCATGGAGTGTCCGATCAGGATCGCTTGCTCCACTTCCAGGTCGTCGAGTACCGCCTTCACGTCCTCCCCGAAGGCCGGCAGGGTATAGGTCTCACGCCCCTGGCCAGAGTGGCCATGCCCGGCAAGGTCGACCGTCACCACGCGATGGCGCTGCGCAAAGTGCGGCAGCTGCCCGCGCCAGTAGCGCCCGTCGCCGCTCCAGCCATGGATGAAGACCAGCGTCGGCTCGCCGCTGCCCTGCACCTCGTAGGCAATCGGCACGCCGTCCGCCGAGTCGGCCATTCGCGGCCAGTTGACCTCGGCCGCCAGCGCCTGGCCGGCAAGCGCCAACAGCAGCATCAGGCCCACGCCGTATACCGCAACTCTGCTCATGAGGACCTCCCTCGAGTGTTCGTGACTACTGCAGCATAGATGAGTCATAGGCTATTCAGCAGGGGGCATCGCGCCTGGCGTTGCGGAGGGTCATGCGCTTACCAACCTGGCCCGGCTGGTGCCGTTGCCCAGCGGCTCGACCTGAATCTGCACCGGGATACGCTCGTGCATCTCCTGTACGTGGGAGATCACGCCGACGCGGCGGCCCAGCGCCTGCAGGCCGTCGAGCGCCTCCATGGCCAGCGCCAGCGACTGCGGGTCGAGGCTGCCGAAGCCTTCGTCGATGAACAGCGACTCGATGGTCAACTCGCCGGAGGCCATCGAGGCCAGGCCCAGGGCCAGCGCCAGTGACACCAGGAAGGTCTCGCCGCCGGAGAGCGAGTGCACCGAGCGGCGCTCGTCGCCCATGTCGTGGTCCACCACCAGCAGGCCGAGCTCGCTGCCGCCGCGTACCAGACGGTAGCGGCGGCTGAGCCCGGCGAGGTGCAGGTTGGCGTGCTCGAGGAGCTGCTCGAGGTTGTAGGCCTGGGCGATGCGCCGGAACAGTTTGCCGTCGGCGGAGCCGATCAGCTCGCTGATCTGCCCCCAGCGGCGGTGCTCGGCACGCGCGGCCTCGCGTTCGGCCTGGCCGGCCTGCTGGCGGGCGCGCTTGCGGTCGTCGTCGCCGAGCGCGAAGGCGGCGTCGTCGCGGGCCTGCTGGGCGGCCTCCAGCTGGGGGGCCAGGGCCTGGCGCTCCTCGCTGAGCACCTGGCGCAGGCGGTCCAGCTCGGCCTCGGCGCGCTCACCGAGCAGGGCATCCTCATCGTCGTCGGGGTCCAGCAGCCCCTGGCCGCGGCGGTGTTCGAGCAGCGCCGTGCGCCGCTCGGCCAGGGTGGCGGCGGCGCGCTGGCGGGCCTGGTCGGCGGCCTCGATTCGCTGCTCCTCTGCGCTGGCCTCGTCGTCGCCCTGGGCCAACAGGCGGGCGAGCGTGGCATCGTCCAGCTCGGGGTGGGCACCGCGCCAGGCGTCCAGCTCGGCGCTGAGCGTCTCGAGCTCGTGGCGCCTTGCGCTGAGCTGCTCGGCCTCGTAGTCGCGCTGCTGAGTAAGACGCAGCCGGGCCTGTTCGGCAGCGTGCTGCTGAGTAAGTGCTTGCTCGCGCTCCCGGCGGGCGCTCTCCAGGGCGGCGTCGAGCCGCTGCTGCCAGGCATCCGGGCTGGCGTGCTCACCGAGTGTCTGGGTCAGGCACCGGGCCAGGGTGGTGCGCTGCTCGCGTAGCGGCGGCAGCTGCGCGTCGAGTTCGGCCAGCCGCTGGTCGGCGCCGGCCTTGTCGGCCGCCAGGCGCGCCAGGGCCAGCTCTCCCTGGCGCAGGGTCTCCTCGAGGGGGGCAAGCTCGGCCTCGGCCCGGGCGAGTTCATCGAGGGTGTGGCGCTCGCGCCGCCGGCGAGACTCGCTGTCATCCTGCTGGGCGCGTAGCCAGGCGTCGCGCTGTGCGTCGTTAACCTCCGCCAGCTCGCCATATAGCGGATGCTCCTGCAGCGCCGACCGGGCGCTGGTTAAGCGCTGGCCGGTCTCCTCCAGCGCCTTGTGGCCCTGGGCCAGGGCGGCCTCCACGGCGCGGTATTCGCCGAGCAGGGTGTCGCGCTGCTGCTGGGCGGCGTCGCGGGCCTGCTTGGCGTCATCCAGCTGGCGCGCTTCTTCCGCCTCCTGGGCAGCGAGCTGGGCAGCCTCGGGTGTCGTGGGCGGCTGCTGGCGCCAGGGATGGTCGAGCCCGCCGCACACCGGGCAGGGCTCGCCCTCCTGCAACTGGGCGCGCAGCTGTGCCACGCTCTCGCTGCGCACCGCGCGGCTGCGCTCGATCAGTGCGCTGACGCTTGCGAGGTGGCCCTCGGCCTTGTCAAGGCGCTGGCGCGCGGCCTGGCCCTCCTCCAGCAGCCGCGTGCGCGCTGCCTGGTCTTTCTCCAGCTGGTCGGCGAGCCGACGCTGGTTGGCATGGGTGCGCTCCAGCTCCTGCCAGCGGCCGGCCAGTTCGCCAAGGGCCAGCTGGCGCTGGGCGGCGCTGTCGTGGGCCTGCTGGGCGGCCTGGCGGGCGTCGTCCAGGCGCGGGTGCGTGCCCATCAGCTGCTTGAGGGTCGCCTGCCTGTCATCTCGCTCACGCTGGCGGCCCTGCTGGGCCTCGTGGGCCTTGCGGTGTTCATCACTGAGGGTGGCGGCGCGTGCCTGCTGCTGGCGGTGCGTCGCTGCGAGGTCGGCAAGCTGTTTATCCACGCTTTCCAACTGCTGAGACTGTTCGCGCGCTTGACGTAGCGCGGGCTCGGCGCGCTGCCTGGCGTCGCTGGCGTCAGTGAGTGCTTGCTCCGCCGTTGAAAGCGCTGTAGTGGCGGCTTGCTGGTCTGAGCGCGCCGTCTCCAGCGCGCGCTGTGTCTTGGCGTGGGTCGCCTCCAGGGTGGCGATCTCGCCGGGGAGAGCGGCCTGGCGGGCGAGGGCGTGGCGCTGGGGCGCGATCCGCTGGCGCCAGGCGCGGTCGGCACGCTGCTGCGCCAGCCCCTGCCAGGCGTCGTCGGCGGCTTGCCGCTGGGCAACGCCCTGGCGATAGGCGTCGCGCAAGCGGGCGTCGTCATCATGCCAGCGCTGCCGTGTAGAAAGCCTTTCCTGCTGCTTCTTCAGGTTAGTGAGTGCTTGCTGGGTGACCTCGGCGGCGCGCTCGAGTTCGGTGCGCGCCTCGGGCTCGGCGGGCAGGTCATCGGCGAGTTTGGCGTCGAGGGCGTCCACTGCCTTCTTTGCTTGGCTGGCGCGGCGGTAGGCGGCGATCGAGATTTGCGAGTACTCGGCGGTGCCGGTGAGGCGCTCGAGCAGGTCGCTGCGCTCGTTGTCGTCGGCCTTTAGGAAGGCGGCGAACTCGCTCTGGGCCAGCAGTACGGCACGCGTGAACTGGTCGAAGCTGAGCCCCAGGCGTTCGGGAAGCAGGCGGTCGAACTCGCGCTTCTGGGTGGTCAGCAGCTGGTCGGCGTCGAGATCGCGCAGCGACTGCTCGGCGGCCTGCAGGCGGCCGCTGGCCTTTTCCCGGGCGCGGCGCACCGCCCAGCGGGCGCGGTAGCGGCGGCCGTCGCGGCCCAGGAAGTCGACCTCGGCATGGCCGCTGGCGGTACCGCGGCGCAGCAGGGTGCGCGGGTCGGCGGTGTTGAGGGTCTCGCCCTCCACGTCGGGCAGCGAGGCGTCGCGCACCGGCGCCTGGCGCAGCCGCGGGGTGCTGCCGTAGAGCGCCAGGCACAGCGCGTCGAGCAGGGTGCTCTTGCCGGCCCCGGTGGGGCCGGTGATGGCGAACAGGCCGGCATCGCGCAGCGGCGCGGTGGTGAAGTCGAGCTCGAGGGGGCCGGGCAGCGAGGCCAGGTTGGCGAGGCGCAGGGCGAGGATCTTCATGGCCGCGGCTCCTCGTCGTCGCTGTCCAGCACCTCCTGCAGCAGCTGGTCGAGGTCGGCCATCACCGCCTCGCCGGGGGGCTCGCCCCAGCGCGCTTGCCAGGTGCGCTCGAAGAGCTTGCGCGGCCCCAGGCTCTCGAGGTCGATCCGCGCCGTGTCGGCCTGTTCGGCGACCCGCGGCAGGCGCCGCTCCAAACGCAGCAGGCGCAGGGATTTACCGTCCAGGGCGGCGTCTACCTGGGCGCGCAGGTCGGGAATCGGCGCCTCGAGCTCGACGCGTACCTCCAGCCAGGGCCAGCGCTCACGGGCAAGCGCGGGGTCATCCTCCAGGGCCTCTAGCTCGGCAAGAACCTCTTCAAGGGGCGCGGGGCCGATGCGCAGCATGGCCACCGGGCGCGGCACGCGAATCGCCTCGCTGGCCGCCAGCCTGTCGCCGTCGAGGGTGACCTCGACCACCTGGTGCGGATAGTCGACCTCGCTGAAGTCCAGCGGCAGGGGGCTGCCGCTGTAGCGGATGCGCGCCTCGCCAACCTGCTGGGCGCGGTGCAGATGGCCGAGGGCGACATAGGCGATCTCGGCGGGGAACAGCGACGCCGAGATCGACTCTTCGCCGCCGATCACGATGGGACGCTCGCTGGCTTCCGACACCGCCGCGCCGTGCAGGTGGGCGTGGCTCATGGCGACCAGCGCCTGGCCGGGCTGGCGCCGGTCGCGGGCGGCGGCAATCAGCTGCTGGTGGACCCGTTCGATGCCGGCTACATAGTCGTTGCGGCGTTCGCCATCGTCGGCGGTTTGGTCGCCACCAAGCCCCGCCCCGGTGACCTCGGCGGGGCGCAGAAAGGGCAGCGCCAGGCACCAGGCGCGGGTCTCGCCGTCGCTGTCGGTCAGCGGTACCAGCAGGCGCTCGGCGTCGAGGCGGCCATCATCCAGCCAGTTCACCCGGCCCAGGGCGTGGGTGCGCAGGCGTTTCATCAGCGGTGCCGGCAGTTCGATGCGGTTGCCGCTGTCGTGGTTACCGGCGATCAGCACGATATCCAGCCGCGGCAGCCGCTGGTGGGCGCGGACGATGAAGTCGTAGAGCAACTCCTGGGCGCGCAGCGAGGGGTTGACCACGTCGAACAGGTCGCCGGCCACCAGCAGGGCGTCGGCTCGGCGCTCGGCAAGGGTATCGAGCAGCCAGTCCAGGAAGGCGCGGTGCTCGGCGTGGCGCTCCTGGCCGTGGAAACTCTGACCGAGGTGCCAGTCGGCGGTGTGGATCAGCTTCACGAAGGCTCCTGGGCGATGAGGCGAAAGGCTCGATGATAGCGCCTGGGAACTTCGGCTGCAGCGCATAGGGGATGAGCCATCATCCATTAGTCGCAAAAGCTTTCCGCTGCTTTGCACCTGGCCAGCCGCACCGCTACCCTAGATATTGTACATTGTTGATTTCTTGTACAATTAATTCGCTTTTGCCTCCGCAGACACTGCATTCCGCAAAACAACAACTGGAGTACGCTTGTGAAACGTTTCGCACTGCTTCCCCTCGCTGCCGCCACCGTGATGATGGCTACCGCTACCCAGGCCGTGGCCGACCGAGAAGGCTGGCCCGAGAGCTTCACCATGGGTACCGCGAGCCAGGGCGGCACCTACTACATCTACGGCTCCGGCTGGGCCAACCTGATCGCTGATGAACTCGGCGATATCTCCGGTGGTGGCGAAGTCACCGGCGGCCCGACCCAGAACCTGGCGCTGGTTCACAACGGCGACATCTCCTTCGGCATGGCCACCATGGGGCCCGCGACCGACGCGGTGAATGGTGAGAGCCCGCTGGCGCCAGGTGTGCCGATGGACAACGTCTGCGCCATGTTCCCGATGTACGAGACGCCGTTCTCGATTACTGCCTTGTCGAACTCTGGAATTACCAGCATCTCCGAGATTCCCGACGGTGCGCGCATCGGCTTCGGGCCGTCCGGCTCGACCTCGGATACTTACTTCCCGGCGATCCTCGAGGAGCTGGGCATCGACTTCGAGCGCCGTAACGGCGGCTGGACCGACCTCGGTGGCCAGCTGCAGGACGGCCTGCTCGACGTCATCGCCTTCGCCGCAGGCATCCCGATCCCGGCGGTCAGCCAGCTCGAGGTGCAGACCGACGTCAACATCATCGAGTTCACCGAGGAAGAGCAGCAGGCCGCCATCGAGGCCTTCCCGGTCTCCGAGTTCATGATCCCGGCCAACACCTACGAGACCCTCGAGGAAGATGCTCGCGCCGTGTCGATGTGGAACTTCGCCATCGCTCGTTGCGACCTGCCGGAAGACTTCGTCTACGAAGTTACGCGCATCACCATGGAGAACAACGACAAGATGATGGACGTGCACCGTAGTGCCGAGACCACCATCCCCGAGAATGTCGTGCACAACGACGTTATGCCATTCCATGCCGGTGCCGCGCGCTGGTTCAACGAAAACGGCTACGAGATCGATGACGACATGATTCACTAAGCGCTGCTTGCGTTGATCGCTACGCTTGGCCGCTCACCGTGAGGTGAGCGGCCATTTTGTCTATTGTCAATTCATGCGCTGCCGGCCAACCGCCATCATGGCGGCCAACGCCGTCGCATGATGCCTGGAGGTGACGCTGATGAGCGATAACGACAAGACCCCGCCTTCGGGGCAGGGCGCAGGCGAGGCGGCCAAGAAAAAAGACGCCGCCGAGCTGCTGGCCGATGGCGTCGACGAAGAGGTCATCGAGTCCAACCGCCGGCTGTTCACCGGCTGGCAGTGGGCGCTGTTCGCCGGCCTCGCCGTGGCCTATTCGCTGTTCCACCTGATCACCCTCAACGTGATCCCGATGGAGACCTGGTCGTACCGCGTGATTCACATCGCCGGCGCCTTGATCCTCGGCTACGGCCTGTATACCGGCGGGCGTTTCGCCGCCGACACCCAGCAGGCGGCGCCCAAGTGGCAGACCGTGCTCTCCGCCCTGCTGTTGCTGCCGGCGCTCTATGCGCTGCTGCAGACCGTCCTGATGTGGCGCACCATCGAGGGTGGCGCGATGCGCATCGAGCCGCATATCGAGGCCTGGCACTACGGCTATCCGCTGATCCTGGCCACCGCCGCGGCCATCGTGATGTCGTGGCTGTACCGCCAGGTGCGCGAGAAGTTCGCGCTGCCCGACCTGGTGCTGATGGTCTGCGCGCTGGCCAGCGCCGGCTATTTCCTGGTCATCTACAATACCCCGCTGCGCATGTCCACCGGCACCTCGTTCGCGCCGATGGGCATCTCCTACGCCGCCATCGCCGGCTCGCTGCTGATTCTCGAGATGACCCGCCGGGTCACCGGCAACGCGCTGGTGATCATCTCGCTGGTGTTCCTGCTCTACGTCTGGGGTGGGCCCTATCTGCCCGGCTTCCTCGGCTATCCGGGGCTGTCGATCGGCCGCTTCTTCAGCCAGGTGTATACCGATGCCGGGATCCTCGGCCCGACCACCGCGGTATCGTCGACCTATATCATCCTGTTCATCATCTTCGCCGCCTTCCTGCAGGCCTCCAAGGTCGGCGACTACTTCGTCAACTTCGCCTTCGCCGCCGCCGGCCGCGCCCGCGGCGGCCCGGCCAAGGTATCGATCTTCGCCTCCGGCCTGATGGGCATGATCAACGGCACCAGCGCCGGCAACGTGGTCTCCACCGGCTCGCTGACCATTCCGCTGATGAAGAAGGTCGGCTACCCGGCGCGCAGCGCTGGGGCGATCGAGGCCGCGGCCTCCAGCGGCGGCCAGATCATGCCGCCGATCATGGGCGCCGGCGCCTTCATCATGGCCGAGATCACCGGCATTCCCTACCGCGAGATCGCCGTGGCGGCGCTGATCCCCGCCGCCCTGTACTTCCTCTCGGTCTACTGCATGGTCGACTTCGAGGCGGCGCGCAAGGGCATGCGCGGCATGCGCAAGGACGAGATCCCGCAGTTCCGGCGCCTGGTCAAGCAGGTCTACCTGTTCGCGCCGATCATCATCCTGATCGCCGCGCTGTTCATGGGCTACTCGGTGATCCGGGCCGGTACCCTGGCGACCGCCTCGGCGGCGGTGGTCAGTTGGCTATCGCCGCACAAGATGGGCGTGCGTTCGATCCTCAAGGCGCTGCAGCTGGCCGGTACCATGTCGATCCAGATCATCGTGGTGTGTGCCTGCGCCGGCCTGATCGTCGGGGTGATCTCACTGACCGGGGTCGGCGCGCGCTTCTCGTCGCTGCTGCTCGGCCTGGCCGGGGTCAGCCAGCTGCTGGCGCTGTTCTTCGCCATGTGCATCTCGATCCTGCTGGGCATGGGCATGCCGACCACGGCGGCCTATGCGGTGGCCGCCTCGGTGGTCGCGCCGGGCCTGATCGGCATCGGCATCCAGCCGCTGGTGGCGCACTTCTTCGTGTTCTACTTCGCGGTGATGTCGGCGATCACCCCGCCGGTGGCACTGGCCGCTTATGCGGCCTCGGGGATCTCCGGGGCCAACGCCATGGAGACCTCGACCACCTCGTTCAAGATCGGGCTGGCGGCCTTCATCGTGCCGTTCATGTTCTTCTACAGCCCGGCGATCCTGATGGAGGGCAGCGGTATGCAGATCCTGCGCGTCGCGGTGACCGCGACGATTGGCGTGGTGATGCTCGCCGCGGCCGTGCAGGCCTGGTACTTCGGCGCGGTCAAGGCGTGGCAGCGGTTGCTGCTGCTGGGCGGCGCGATCTGCATGATCTACGGCGGCATCTACACCGATATCGCCGGTCTTGCGGTAGGTGCTGGCCTGCTGCTGATGCAGCGTAGCCGGTCGGGGGGCCGCCCCTTGCCGACCTGATAGCACGTCTGCCCATGCGTTGGATCCTTGGCCTGCGGCCCGCTTCATGGAAGCGGGCCGCAGGTGTTTCTGCCATGACTTGCCAAGCGCGCAAATCTGGACTTGACTGACTAGTCGAGAGGTCGCTTTTGGCTTGCGGCACTGATGCTGATATTCGCTGAACTTTTCTATGGAAAATATTTCCAATATAGTGTGAGAAACGTCACGGCGATAACAAAAGAGGACGCGACCCATGATGACCAATCCGTTGACCAGCAAACGTCCTGACACCCTGGGTATTCGCAACGGTCGACTGGCCGAATGCCCCAGCACGGCCAACAGCGTGTGTAGCCAGGCCGACGACGACGCCCACTACATCGCGCCGCTGAACCCCGGTGATCGTTCCAGAACCGAGCTGATGAAGCGCTTGCAGACAGCACTTGCTGGGTGTGAAGACGCCGAGATCGTCACCGCTTCGGAGGATTACATCCATGCCGAGTGCCGTTCGCCGCTGTTCGGTTTTGTCGACGATCTCGAATTCCTGTGGAGCGAAGAGGAGGCCGTCTGCCATGTGCGTAGCGCTTCGCGGCTGGGCGTCACCGACCTTGGCAAGAATCGCGCCCGGGTCGAAAAGCTGCGCATGCTACTGGAGGGGTGGGGCTTCTGCGAGTAATCGAGAGTTGTGCTAGCTCCTCGACTCTTGCCTGCCCAAGGAGCGCCTGGTGACGTCACTCCACGACTGGGCGCTGACAGCGTCCGAGGCCATCGCCCTTCAGCGTAAGCTGGCGCCACGCGTGATACTCGATGATCGTCTGGATGACGTGCGCACCATCGCCGGGGTGGATATTGGCTTCGAGGCGGCGGGCGAGATCACCCGCGCCGCGGTGGTGGTATTGGCTTGGCCCTCCCTCGAATGCCTCGAACAGCACGTCCATCGTGAGCCCACCCGCATGCCCTATGTGCCCGGGCTACTTTCTTTCCGTGAAGTGCCAGCGGCGCTGTCGGCTTTCGATATGCTGCAGCGGCGCCCGGAGCTGGTCATGGTCGACGGCCAGGGCATCGCTCATCCGCGGCGCCTGGGCGTTGCCGCACATCTCGGCCTGTGGCTCGACCTGCCGACCATTGGCATCGCCAAGTCGCGGCTGTGCGGGCACTACGGTGAGGTGCCCGAGGCCAGGGGCGAATGGACGCCGTTGACCCATCGCGGCGATACCATTGGCGCGGTGTTGCGCACGCGGGAGAACGTCAAGCCGGTGTTCGTCTCACCGGGTCACCGCCTCGGCTTGCCCACTGCGGTCGACTGGGTGGTGCGCTGCCTGGGGCGTACCAAGTTGCCCGAGCCGACTCGCTTGGCTGACCGTCTTGCATCGCGGCGAGGCCGGGTTGGCTGAATGCTGCGGCTAAACGATATCCAGGGGAACGTCATGGCTGGGCACCGGGAAGGCGGCATCGAGCCGGGCGAGTGCCTCGTCATTTAGCGCAATGTCCAGCGCACGAGCGTTCTGCTCGACGTGCTCGCTGCGCACCGCCTTGGGAATGGCGATGACGTCGCGCTTGCCGTCGACGGGGCGGATCGCCCAGGCGAGTAGCAGCTGTGCGGGTGTGATGCCGAGGCCCGAGGAGATTTCGAGCACTTCGGGATGTGTCAGCAGGCTGTCGCGCAGCCGCCCGCCCTGGGCGATAGGGCAGTAGGCCATCAGCGGAATGTCGTGCTGGCGCAGCCAGGGCCGGAGTCGCCGTTCGATGCCGCGTGAGCCGAGGTGATAGAGCACTTGGTTGGTGGCGCACTCGCCACCGCCGGGCACCGCGCTGAGGCTTGCCATTTCATCGTGGTCGAAGTTGGAGACACCGAAACGCCGGATCTTGCCCTGCTCGAGCAGTCGCTCGAAGGCTTCGAGGGTCTCGTCGAGGGGAATGTTGCCCGGCCAGTGCAGCAGGTAGAGGTCCAGGTAGTCGGTGTCGAGGCGTGAGAGGCTCGCCTCGCAGGCGGCAATGGCGCTGTCGCGCCCGGCATTCCAGGGGTAGACCTTGGAGACCAGGAAGGCCTGGTCGCGGCGTCCGGCCAGGGCTTCACCCACGACCCGCTCGGCGCCGCCCTCGGCGTACATCTCGGCGGTATCGATGACGCTCATGCCCAGTTCCAGCCCCTGCTGAAGGGCGCGGACCTCGTCGTGGTGCGGGGCCAGGCCTTCGCCCATGTACCAGGTGCCCTGGCCGATGGCGGGCAGCTCGATGGCGGGCTGGTGGGCGCTGGCAGGAAGGGTTACGTGGGTGGGTTGACGAGCGGCAGCGGCAGGGGCCATGGTGAAGTTCTCCAGTGACATTAGTGGAAACCTGTTTCATGGCATGCTGGCGTAGGATGCGCGCCTTTGCAATGTGCTGAGCTATACTGCTGTGTCAACCGAGGAGCCCGATGTGAGCCAAGCCGACAATGCCGCCCCCGATTGTGTGATGGCCACCCGCCAATGGGTCGAGCAGTTCGTGGTCGGCCACACGGTCTGCCCCTTTGCGGCCCGCGAGGTAGAGGCCGATCGGGTGCGCTATCGCGCGGTGTCTGCCAGAAATTGGGAGGCGCTGCTGACCACCCTGATCGAGGAGTGTCGCGGTCTCGATGCCTCGCCACAGGTCGAGACCACGCTGCTGGTACTCGAAGAAGGTGCCGAGGATTTTGATGACTACCTCGACCTGCTGGCGCTGGCCGAGCGGCTGATGGTCGACCAGGGCTATGAGGGCGTCTATCAGCTGGCCAGCTTCCACCCCGACTACTGCTTTGCCGATGCCGCCGAAGACGCCGTCGAGAACTACACCAACCGCTCGCCGTGGCCGCTGCTGCATCTACTGCGCGAAGCGAGCCTCAGCGCGGTGCTCGAACACCACCCCGACCCCGAGGCGATCCCCGAGCGCAACATGGCGCTGATGGCCGAACTGGGCAGGGCGCAGCTGGCAGCGTCGCTGGCGAAACTACAGGGCTCGCCAGCGGCCGAGTAACGTTTTACCCCACCATGAGGAGCGTGCATGAAACAGGTAACCCGTGCCGGAACCCCCGTCGACGTTGCCGGTGACTTTCCCGAGAAAGGCCAGGCGGCTCCATCGCTGACGCTGACCAATCAGGACATGCAGGACGTGACGCTAGCCGACTTCGCTGGCAAGCGTAAGGTGCTGAACATCATTCCCAGCGTCGACACCCCGACCTGCGCCACCTCGACGCGCAAGTTCAACGAGCTGGCCTCGGGGCTGGCCAACACTGTGGTGCTGGTGGTGTCGGCGGACCTGCCGTTCGCCGCCAAGCGTTTCTGCGGTGCCGAGGGTCTCGACAACGTCATCACCCTGTCGACCTTCCGCCATCCCGGGTTTCATCGCGACTATGGCGTGGCGCTCTCCAGCGGGCCGATGACCGGATTGACCGCGCGGGCGGTGGTAGTACTCGATGAACAAGACCGGGTGATCCATAGTCAACTGGTCGATGAAATCAAGCACGAGCCAGACTACGATGCGGCGCTGGCCGCGCTCGGCTGATCGATCATGGCGGCAGTCGCCGCCAGTCGTTGTGACCGGCCGCCAAGCGGCCGGTACTTCCGTACCACGGATAGGATAGGAGATGACATGAGCATAACCAACAAGGCTTCAGCGCATTGGAAGGGCGATCTCAAGACGGGCCAGGGATCGGTCTCCACCGCCAGCGGGTCGCTCGACAAGACCCCGTACGGCTTCAAGAACCGCTTCGAAGGCGAGCCGGGCACCAACCCCGAGGAGCTGATCGGCGCGGCCCATGCCAGCTGCTTTTCCATGGCGCTGTCGATGATCCTCGGTGAGGCGGGCTTCACCGCCGACAGCATCGATACCCAGGCCACGGTCAAGCTCGACCAGGACGATAGCGGCTTCAGCATTACCGCGATCCACCTGGCTACCACCGCCAAGATCCCCGGCGCCGACGACGCGGCATTTCAGGATGCGGCCAACAAGGCCAAGGCGGGCTGCCCGATCTCCAAGCTGTTCAATGCCGAGATCACTCTCGACGCCACGCTGGCCAACTGACCCACGACGTTCAGCGAACCTGACGGCCACCCATGCGGTGGCCGTCTTGCGCTGGGGCGCTCGCGCGGCGCGTGGCATGCCGGCTGGCGGCCTTGAGCAGGGCGCGAATCAGCCGCTGCTGGGGGCGGTTGAAAATCAGCCACTCGGGGTGCCACTGCACGCCGATCAGGAAATCGTGATCGCGGGACTCGATGCCCTGGACCAGGCCGTCGCGGTCGCGGGCGACGATCTCGATACCGCGTCCCGCCTTGTCCACCGCCTGGTGGTGAAGGCTGTTGATGCGGCACCAACTGACCTTGAGGATGCGATGCAGCCGGCTGGCGCCGACGATGTCGACGGTCTTGCGCGGCAGCACCGTGCGGCGCCGCTTGAGGCCTTCGTGGGTGGTGTAGATGTCCGGATCGAGGGTGCCGCCGAGGTGCACGTTGAGCAGCTGGGCGCCGCGACAGATGCCGAGCACCGGGCAGCCGGCGGGAATGAAACGCTCCAGAAGCTGCAGCTCGAGTTCGTCGCGCTGGGGGTCGACGCGCACGTCGAGCTGCACCTCGCCGCCGTAGAGGTGTGCCTCGATATCGTCGCCACCGCCGATGATCAGCCCGTCGAGTGTGTCGGGCTGGGGGCGTGACGGCGACAGTCGCAGCGGACGGCCGCCGTGGCGCCATACGGCGAACCAGTCGAACCACCAGGCGATGCGGCTCTTGTAGTCGGAGGTGGTAATACCGATCAACGGACGGGGCATGCGACTCCTCAGGACTCGTTCATCCAGCTGCGCAGCTTGTCTAGCCAGCGTGTCATGGGTGATAGCGTGTGGTGCGCGAGATACTCCCGCGAACGCGCTTCGAGGCGCTCGAGGTCCGCGGCGAGGATCTCGACCTCGACCCACAGGTTCCACTCCACCACCGAGCCCCACTGCGGCGCCGAAAGCTGTGCATTGGGCAGCCGGTAGTGGTAGGTCGGGCGCGGCTTGGTCAGCGCGTCGCTGAACATGGCGTCGGGGTAGTCCGGGCGCAACTCGGCGAACAGCGGCAGCATGTCGAGTTCGCGGTTGCGGGTCGGGTTATGCCGTAGGTAGTCGCCGATCAGGGTGTCGAGGTCCGGGGCGTAGTCGGGGTCGAGCACCAGGATCGCATAGGCCTTGGGGAACGGATTGGCGTGGGGGAGCACTTCGCGGGTGATGTCGATGTCGATCTGGTCGCGCAGCCACTCGGCGAGCAGCAGATAGGCGCGCAGATGGGCAAGGATCGAGTCGACGCCGAGGTCCGGCGCCTCGGGGTTGAGGTGCAGGCCGAAGCCGTAGAGCAGGCTGGCGTCGGTGCCCTTGGCGCCATGAGTGCGGAGCGCATCCAATAGCGCATCGAGCTCGCCCAGCTGGTCCCAGGGCACCGGCGGGCAGACGATCTCGGTGGGTACCAGGCCGGCCACCACGTCGCCGATCAGCTCGCGGGTCTTGTTGTGGAATTCGACCCGCATCTGATGGCGCTGGCGATCCCACTCGGCATCGCTGAGTGGCCCTTGTTCGATGACCTTGGTATCGGGGTGCGCCACCTGGGCATCGAGTTCGATGCCGAAGTCGCCCCAGCGGGTGGCCTCGACCCTCAGGCGATGGGGGCTGACCACCACCACCTGGCCGCCGAACAGCTCGCAAACCAGCTGGGCGGCGTTGGCGGGGGTGATGCCGGCAAATTCGATCTCGACGCCGACGCGCCGCACCTTGCCTTCAGCAGTATGCGGGGTCGGGGGTGGGCGCACATCCATGCCGGGCTCCACTGCAGCGATGATGGGTCAGCGCTCAGCCTATCATAAGCGCCTGGCGTAACACGCTACGCTAAAGCGAGCGGCGAGATTCGACTGCCGCCTTTACCGCCGCCGCGGGTCTGTGCAGACTCTGCGTCAACCATCATACCGGAGGAAGCATGCCGCGAGCCGCCCCTGCCCTGTTGCCCGACCGCCTGCTGCGATGTGGCTGGCTGCTGCTGGTACTGCTGTCGCTGTGCGTGGCACTGCCCCAGCAGGCCGACGCCCAGGCCTTGCCATTGTCCGGCTTGACCGGTAGCGACGAAGAGCAGGAAGAGCATGACCCCCAGGCGTTCCTGGAGTCGTTGGATGAGGTGATCGCGACCCTGGAGGATGCCAGCCGCCGTGGCACTCTGGTCGAGAGCCTGCGCGAGCTGCGCGAGGCCGCGGCCCAGGCCGAGGGCGAAGAGCCGACGCTACAGCGGCAGGGCCTGCTAGGCGCCCTGGCAGACACCCTCAGCGATTTCGGCGACCAGGCCGAGGCCGGCCAGTCGCCGCTCGATGTGTGGCAGACCCAGTTCGACCAGGCGCTAAGCGAAAGCCTTGAGCTGCTTGACGAGGCCAGTTCCGGCGAACTGATGCGCCTGGCCATCGAGGCCACGGTGATGCTGGGGATCTGGGTCGGGTTGCTGATTATCCTGATGGCCGCTGCCCGGCTGGTGGCGCAGCGCCACGACTGGCCGCTACGGCTGCCTCGCGAGCCGCGCGCCTGGCAGCTGATCATCCATCTATTGCGCCGCCTGCTGCCTTGGCTGCTGGCGTTCCTGATCATGCTCGGCGTGGGACAGTTCGTGCCGGAGAGCGCTGGGCGTACCCTGGCGCTGGTGGTGGCCTATGTGGCGTTATGCGGCCGGTTGCTGGCGGTGATCGTCGAGGTGGTGATGTCGGCGTTCACCCGCGGTCACCGCTTCGTGGCGGTATCGCACCTGCGTCAGCGTGCGCTGCGCCGGCTGTTTGCGATCGGCGCCCTGGTGGCACTGGCCGATGCGCTGGAGTCGGGCTACCTGATCGAACTGCTCGGCGGAAACCTCTCTTCGCTGCTCTCGGTGCTGGCCAATATCCTCGCCGCGCTGCTGGCGGGTTCCTTCGTGATGCGCTTCAAGCGCCCCATCAAGCACCTGATCCGCAATCGCCCCTACGCCCAGCGCCACCGCTCGAGCACCAGCTATGACCTGATATGGGCGCTGGGGGGGCTATGGCACGTACCGGCGCTGCTGATGGTTGGCGCCTCGCTGCTGGCGATCTTCATCTCGGTGGGCGATGCCGGCGGCGCCCTGACCCGGGCGATCATCTCGGCGTCGCTATTGGTACTGACGCTGGTGGTGACCGGCCTGATTCGCCGCCACGGCGAGACGGTGACCCGGCGCAAGCGCATCTCGCAGTATCGCAAGCGGCTCGAGCGTTTCGGCTATGCGCTGGCACACATGGTCTGCTGGGTGGCGTTCGGCGAGCTCTCGCTGCAGGTATGGGGCGGCTCGCTGCTGGGCCTCGGCCAGCAGGGGGTGGCCAGTGCGCGCATCGGCCAGGCGCTGGTGGCGATCGGCGTCACCATGCTGTTGGCGTGGCTGGCGTGGATCTTTGCCGACACCGCGATCCAGCGCGCCCTGAGCTCCTCGGCGCGGGCCCGCGGGAGGCGCGTCAACAGCGCCCGGGCGCAGACCATCACGCCGCTGATTCGCAACGTGATCTTCGCCACCATCGTGGTGATCGCCGCCATCGTCGGGCTGGCCAACCTCGGCGTCAACGTTACGCCGCTGCTGGCCGGTGCCGGGGTGATCGGCCTGGCGATCGGCTTCGGTGCCCAGACCCTGGTGCAGGATCTGATCACCGGTATCTTCATTCTCATCGAGGACTCGCTGGCCATCGACGACTTCGTCGACCTGGGCGGCCATCTAGGCACCGTCGAAGGCCTTACCCTGCGTACCGTGCGGCTGCGCGACCTCGACGGCATCGTGCACATCATCACCTTCAGCCAGATCCAGTCGATCCATAACATGTCGCGGCAGTTCGGCATCGCCCTGATGCGGGTGCGGATTCCCCATGCGATGAAGATCGACGACGCCATCAGCCTGGTGCGCGAGGTGGCCGATGAGCTGCGCCAGGACCCGATGATGCGCCACCACATCTGGTCGCCGCTGGAGCTGCAGGGCGTCGAGCGCTTCGAGGAGGGCGCGGCGGTGCTACGCATGCGCATGCGCACCGCGCCAGTGATGCAGTGGGACGTGGCGCGCGCCTTCAACCTGCGCCTCAAGCAGCGCATGGAAGAGGATGGCCTGGACATGGCCATGCCGCGGATGAGTATCCAGATGGAGGGTCGCCTTGGCGAAACGCTGGACGAAGGCCAGGGCGAAACCCCCGACGCGCCCCAGGACAGTGCCGGTCGCGAGCCAGGTGAGGCCGGCGTCGCCGATCCGGAGGGCGAGACCAGTCCCAGCGGCGGCTCGCCGAGCTCTGCACCATCGCGTTGATCGAGTGCGCTATCTCAAAGCAGCATATGGCACAGCGCGGCGCCGGCCAGCACGCCCAGCGAGAACAGCCCGGCGATCAGCCAGGGCGCGTGCCACGCCCGCCAGCGGTTGTGCCAGCTTGCGGCATGGCTGAGCCGCTCGACCAGCTCTTCGTGGCGCGAACGGGCGCTGTCCGGGGGTAGCGAGAAGTCGTTGGCCACGCTGTCCTGCCAGTAGGCGCCGTGGGTCAGGCCGAGACGCGCGCGCAGCAGGCCGATATCGCAGAGGGTGGTGTGCAGGGCGTCGTACTCGTCGCGCCGCGATTCGACCTGCAGCACCATCTGGGCGTCGGCCTTGAGCGCACTGTGCTGGCAGGTGTCGATGGCGGTGCGAATCGCCTCCTTGCTGGCGTCGGGGGAGAGGCCCAGACGCTTGTAGAGGTCGCGCATCTCAGCTCACCTCCATCAGGTATTCGTAGGCGCTCTTGATGCGCTGAAAGCGCAGCGAGGCACTGGCCACCCGCGCCTCGCCCTGGGTGTAGACGCGGTCAGGATGGTGGGTCTGGGCCAGGCGGCGATAGGCCTTGCGGATTTCGCTGCGACTGGCGCCGGGCTGCAGCCCCAGCACGATCAGGGCACGACGGGTGCGATCGCCGGGCGGCGGTGCTTGGTCGCCAGCATGGCGACGCTGGCGCTGGTAGTGATGCCGCTCGTCGCGTCGTTCGCGCTCACGCGACTGTTCCTGATAGTCGCGTTCGCGGCGCTGGCGCTCCTGCTCGCGCTGGCTGTTGTGGCGTTCCTGTTGCTGGCGGTGCTGTTCCTGCTGCTGGCGATGATGCTCCTTGGCCTGCCAGTAGCCGGTGCGACTGGGATCGTCGGGATTGGCGAAGGCCTTGCCGGCCACTGCTTCGAACAGCGGCGCGAACTCGCTGGGTGCCACCCCCAGCAGGTCGGCCAGGAAGCGCAGCACATGATGGTTGGCCAGCGACGGTTTGCCGCCCTCGACGGCCAGGGCGATGGCCAGGCGCAGGAAAGGGTAGGCCTGCTCGCCGTGACACTCCTTCTGCAGCAGCTCTGCGGCGAGCTGGATGGCGGCGAGGTCCTGGCTGGCGGCGATCTCGATGATCGGTTCGAGGGCATGGCCGTGGCGAAAGCCGCTGGTCAGTTCGGTGAGCCGTGCGCGCTCGGGATCGCCGATATGACCACGGCTGGCGAGCACCCAGGCGAGCAGCAGCAACGCGGCGCTATCCGCCTGATGACGGCTCTTGAGCAGCAGCAGCTCGAAAGGTGAAAAGCGCGCGATGGGCATTCCCTTGTCTCCACGGGGGTCGCAATTATTGATTATAGGACGTGGCAGCGCCACATGGTCGCCTCGGTCGGCGGCGAAGGCAAGCTCGGCCGCTGCCGTCAGGCGCCGTCGGTTCATGGTATAAACGAGGGGCAGGGCAGTGTCCGCCAGGGAGCAGTGATGGTTAGCGTCGAACGCAAGGAAGGCTTTAACCTCAAGATTTCGCGGGTGCTGCGCGAATCGACCACCCATCGACTGGATCTTTACCTGTTCGTGCCCGGCGAGCTTGGCCTGTCCACCGATGTCATCGCCGAGAATGCTTTTTACCACAGCGCAATCCACGTCAAGCGTACCTACTACAGTGACCGCCACCAGCTGCCGCTGGTGCTTAGCCGGCTGGCGCGGCGCGGCTCGCTGGACAGCGACCAGTATCGCCTCAGCCTGAGCCTCTACGCCTATCAGTACGTGGCGGCACTCGAGCGCGGCGGCCGCGAGCTGCATGATGCCAAGCGCGAAGAGGAGCGCGACGAGGACGAGGCGGCGGCCCAGGCCGCAGCGCGCCAGGCGCGTATCGAGGAGCTGGTCGAGCTGGCGCTGGATATTCTCAAGCGGCTGCGTCGCTCGCGGCCGGAGGACGCCCGACTGCTCAAGTATTTCGCCAACGTCGACAACTATCTGTCGTGGTTTACCGAGCAGCGGCTGCTGTCGCTGGTGGCGCATCTGCCCCGCGACCGCCACTACAAGTCGAACAAGGCACGGCTGCTGGCGATCTGCCAGGCGGAAAGCGACTATCGCCAGGCGCAGGAGTACAACTCGGCGCGGGTTAATCGCGACCCCACGCGAATCTCCAACAAGATGCGCCTGCTGCGGCGGCTGATCGAGTATCCGGTAACCCTCAAGGAGAAGACCCAGGAGCTCGGTGGCGGCGAGGAGAAGGCGGTCAAGGGGCTGGCCACCGCGGTGGTGATGATCTTCGTCTCGCTGGGCCTGCTTCAGGCCCGCGAGAGCATTGGCGATATCACTGCGCTGTTCGTGCTGGTGTTGGCGCTGCTCTATGCGCTGCGCGAGGTATTCAAGGACGACCTGCGTACCACCCTGTGGCGCTGGCTGCGCAAGGGCCGACCCAAGTGGCGGCGACAGTACTACGACGTGCATAGCAACCAGCTGGTGGGGCGTCAGCTCGAGTGGTTCGACTACCAGCGCTTCGCCAAGCTCGATGAAGCGATCAAGACCGCGCGCAAGCGCAACGTGGCCCAGCGCGAGGAGATGGTGCTGCACTACCGCTCGAGCTCACGCATGTCGCCGACGCGCTTTCTCAGCGGCTACGAGCAGACCCGCGAAACCCTGACCCTGGACCTGGCAGTACTCTCGCGGCTGATGGACAAGGCGTCGCACCATGTCTACCGGGTCAAGGATGGCCAGGTGGTGCGCGAGAGCGTCGAGAAGCGTCACCTGATCAACCTGATAACGCGTGAGGTGCAGGGCGACGGCGAGCCGCTGATCCAGCGCTGGAAGGTGGTAATGAGCCGCTCCAAGATCGTCGATATCGAGCCTGCCGAGCCCGGCCAGCCAGCCTCGACTGCGACCACCGGCCGCGACCCGGCAGCAAACGCCGGCGCCCGAGAGTGATAGACTGTGGCTCGACATTTCCGACAGGACTGACTCGCCGATGAGGCTCGTACTACGCTATTTCTTCCGTACCCTGAGACTGCTGCTGGCCCCGGTGATGCTGATCGCCGAGAAGCTCAGCACGCCGCAGGCCGTCGAACGCACCGATGAGGAGCAAGCCGACGTGGATCGTGCCTGTGAGTCCCTGGCGCTCTACCAGTTCCGCACCTGCCCGTTCTGCATCAAGGTGCGCAAGGAGATCGCCCGGCTGGGGCTCAAGATCGAAATCCGCGATGCCCAGCTCGACCCCGACCACCGCCAGGCGCTGCAGGAGGGTGGCGGCAAGGTCAAGGTGCCGTGCCTGCATATCACCCATGACGATGGCAGCGTCGAGTGGCTCTATGAGTCGGACGCCATCAACGCCTACCTGCACAAGCGCTTCGGGGCGGCTTGAGCCGCCGGGATGGAAATATCGCTACAGTGACCCGTGGCTGACCGCTGGGTGGAGTTGGCATCCGCGGTCATTTTCTACTAAAGAAATCGTGAATGTTGCCGATGATAGGGGGAGCACGCCTATACCACCCGGATATTGGCGTCGATCTCCCTTGATTGCGCCAGGCGTGGTTGGCACAGGCTAGGCAGCGTCGACACCGATACCCGTACTTGCAGGCGATTTGGGTCAGTACGAGGATCGAGCGTTGTTTGTCACCCAAACGAGCCGCGGCGTTTTAGGGGCGTCTGCGCTATTGCTGCTGGCCGGGCTTGCCGCCGACATCAAGGCACAGGAATTGGCCCTCGATGACGAGCTGCTACGCCAGCGCGAGCGTGATCGGGCTTTGCAGGAGCGCCTGGAGACGCGGCCGGATGTCCGGCTGTCGGTGCCCCAGGAAGCGGTAGGGCGTTTTCCTGATCATGAATCGCCATGTTTCATCATCGATGCGCTGGAGTGGCAGGGCGAGGCGCTTCAGCGTTTTGCATGGCTCGATGCCGTGGTGGCCGGTGACGGCGGGGACGATACGCCCGTTGGGCGCTGCCTGGGGACCCAAGGTATCAACCTGGTGCTCGAGCGTGCCCAGAATGCGTTGATCGAGCGTGGCTACGTGACCAGCCGGGTACTCGTCGAGCCTCAGGACCTCAGTGATGGCACCCTCACCATTACGCTCTTGCCCGGCCGTATCGCTAGCCTGCGGGTTGCCGATCCCGAGCGTTCGCATGCCACGCTACGCAATGCCGTGCCGGCCGGCCCGGGCGATATCCTCAACCTGCGCGATATCGAGCAGGCGCTGGAGAACTTCCAGCGTCTCCCTTCTGCGGATGTCGATATCCAGATCGCGCCGGGTGAGACGCCCAACCACAGCGATCTGGTTATCGACTATCGTCAGGGGCGGCCGTTACGACCCGCCTGGTCGGTCGACGACAGTGGCAGCGACGCCACTGGGCGCTACCAGAGCGGTGTGACCGTGGCCTACGACAACCTGCTGGGTATCAATGACCTGTTCTATGTTCACCTGGGCAAGGACCTGGGCGGTGGTGACGCCGGTGCACGCGGCAACCGCAGTCGCACCGTGCACTACTCCGTGCCTTGGGGGTACTGGAACCTAGGCGCGACATACAGCGATTACGACTACCACCAGACCGTCGCCGGTGCCTTCGAGGACATCGTTTACGAAGGCGTGAGTGACAATATCAACGTCAATCTCTCCCGGGTCATCCATCGCGATGCCTCGCGCAAGATCACTGCATCGCTCGGTGGCTTCCAGAATCGCTCACGTACCCATATCGATGGCCAGGAAGTCCTGGTGCAGCGCCGCCGGGTGGGAGGCTGGGAAGCCGGGATCGAGCATCGAGAGTTTCTGGGGCCTGCCACGCTCGATTCGGCGCTCTTCTACCAGCGAGGAACCGGTGCATTCGGCTCGCTGCCGGCACCGGGAGAAGCGTTCGGTGAAGGTACGTCGCGCTTTCAAATCGTCACCGCCGATGCCGAGCTCAAGGTGCCGTTCGCGGTGGGCGAGCAGCCACTGCGCTACCTTGGCCAATGGCGACTGCAGCACAATTTCACCCCCCTGGCGCCGTTGGAGCGCTTCTCCATCGGGGGGCGCTATACCGTGCGCGGCTTTAACGATACCGGGCTGTCAGCCGATCGCGGCTGGTTGATCCGCAATGAACTCGAGCTGCCCCTGGGGGGGAGTGGTCAGGCGCTCTATGCCGGGCTCGACTATGGCCGGGTCGGTGGCCCGAGCAGCGAATGGCTGCTCGGCAAGGAGCTAGGGGGAGTGGCGCTCGGTCTGCGAGGCAACCTGTTGCACTTCGTCAACTACGACGTCTTCGTCGCCACGCCGGTCATCCAGCCGGATGGGTTTCGCAGCGACAGCCATGACCTTGGTTTCAGTGTGCATATTGCGTTTTAACGACAGGCCTAAAGTTCCGTTGTTAACGGGTCGATATGCAAATAGGGATCGTTTGCATGTGAGGGAAAGGGAATGAACCGACACTGCTATCGCCTAATCTTCAACAAGGTCAAGGGGCACTGGGTGGTCGCTTCCGAGGCCGCCAGCTCGGAAGGCCAGGAGGGTGTCGCAACGCCTCGTTGCCACATACCGCCAGCGCCGATCGTACGCTGCCCACTGCTGGTTTCCTTCAGGCCATTGACCTGGAGCGTCATGCTGGCGCTCGGCTTGGTGGCAGTGCCGGTTCATGCCCAGATCGCCCCCGATCTCAGTGCCCCAGGTAGCCAACGCCCGCATGTCGTGAACAGCGCCAATGGCACCCCACAGGTCAATATCACCTCCCCCAATGCCAAGGGCGTGTCACGCAACGCCTATCGCCAGTTCGACGTGGATGGCAAGGGCGCGATCCTCAACAACTCCCGCAGCGCAGCGTCGACTCAGATCGGTGGCTGGGTGCAGGGCAACCCCAATCTCGCCAACGGCGAGGCCCGGGTCATCGTCAACGAAGTCAACTCCTCGAATCCTAGCCGGCTGCATGGTGCCGTAGAGGTCGCCGGCAGACGCGCCGAGGTGGTCATTGCCAACCCTGCCGGTATCGATGTCAACGGGGCCGGCTTCATCAACGCCCAGGGCATAACGCTGACCACCGGCCAGCCTCAATACCGCAACGGCGCGCTGGAGGGGTACCGCGTCGAGGGTGGCTCGGTCAGGATTCACGGCAATGGCTTCGACGCCGGCGATGCCGACTATGCCGCCATTCTCACGCGTGCCGCCGAGGTTCAGGCCGGGGTATGGGCAGAGGAGCTCGAGGTCGTCGCCGGTGCCAATCGCATCAGCGCCGACCGCCAGACGATCGATACCATCGACGGCCGGGGGGCGGCACCGGACGTCGCCATCGACGTGGCCCATCTGGGAGGAATGTACGCCGGCAAGATCCATCTCATGGCCACCGAGCGGGGTGTCGGTGTCCATCATGCCGGTGACATGGCCGCCGGTGAGATCGTGGTCGCCGCGGATGGACGCATTACCAATCGTGGGCAGATCGCAGCCCAAGGCGATATGCATCTAGCCAGCCGCGACGACATCGCCAACCACGGCTCAATGAGCGCCGGTGACACACTCGTCGTGACCAGTGGCGGCGAGCTGGCCAATCGCGATAGTGGCACGATCACTGCCAGGAACGACGTTAAGCTATCGGCGGTTGACCTGAGCAGCGACAGCGGCTCCCTGCTCGCCGCCGGCATGCGCGATGATGGGACGTGGAACGCCACTGGCGACCTCACGATGTCGGCGACCCAGGGCATCGACGGCAGCGGGCAGCATATCGCCGCTGGCGGGTTCTACGCCCAGGCGGAGACCGTGGCACTGCGTGACAGCCACACCCAAGCCCGCGAGATCGAGATCGCCGCGGGCCAAGCAGGGATCGATGCCCGCGGCGCGACCCTCTCTGCACAAGAAGCGCTCAGCACGAGAACCTCTGGCACGCTGCGTACCGACGGTGCCAGGGTCGTCGCCGACAGGCTCACTCTCGATGTTGGCAGCCTATCCAATATCGGCGGCGATATCGCACAGCTTGGTGAGCCATCGCTGGCGTTACGGCTGGACGCTTTCGATAACACCTCGGGGCGAGTGGCCAGCAATAGCGGACTCGATATTGCGGCCCAGGCCTTGGATAACTCCGCCGGCATCCTGCAGGCGGTGGACGATCTCACCCTCAACACCGGCCGCCTCAACAACCGCGACGGAGATATCGTCGCCGGCGATGCCCTGGCCGTTGAGGCCAGCGGGGATATCGACAATACCCAGGGGCAATGGCGGGCCGAACGTATCGATATTGCCGCCAGCGGGCTGGACAACACTGCCGGCCTGATCAGTGCCCATGGCGGCGACTTGTATGCGCAGCTGAACGAGCTCGATAACACCCAGGGCCGCCTGGAAAGCGCTGGTGATCTGACCCTCGATATCGCCGATACCCTGACCAACGTAGATGGCGACATCGTGCATGCCGGTGACGGCATGGCGCAGATCGATGCCACCCATATCGCCGGCAGCGATGGCCTGATTGTCAGCCAGGGCGATCTAACGCTGGATGCCAGAGATATCGTTCTCGATGGCGCCACCACTAGTGCCGAGTCCATCGCCCTGCACGCCGAGAACCTTAGCCACCGCCAGGGCGAGATGCAGCAGTTCGGCGATGCCGATGACCTGACGCTTACCATCGGCCAATTGCTGGACAACAGCGGTGGGCTGATCGCCGGCAATGCCGGGCTGGATATCACCGCCCAGGCACTGAGCAACACTGCCGGCACCCTGCAGGCGGTGGACGATATCACCATCAACGCCGGTAGTCTGAACAACCGCGATGGCGATATCGTCGCCGGCGATGCCCTCGCCGTTGAGGCTAGCGGCGATATCGATAATACCCAGGGGCAATGGCGGGCGACGCGGATCGACGTTGCGGCCAACGGGCTGGACAACACCGCGGGCCTGATAAGCGTCAATGGCGGCGATCTGACCCTCGATATCGCCGATGTTCTGACCAACGTAGACGGCGACATCGTGCATGCCGGTGACGGCATGGCGCAGATCGACGCCACGCATATCGCCGGCCGCGATGGACTGATCGTTAGCCAAGGGCGTCTTGCCTTGCGTGGCGAGGATATCGTCCTGGATGGCGCCGCAACCAGCGCCGAGTCCATCGCCCTGCACGCCGAGAACCTTAGCCACCGCCAGGGCGAGATGCAGCAGTTCGGCGATGCCGATGACCTGACGCTTAGCATCGGCCAGGCGCTGGACAACAGCGAAGGGCGGATTGCCGGCAACGCTGGGCTGGATATCACTGCCCAGGCATTGACCAATACCGCTGGCACCCTGCAGGCGGTGGACGATCTCTCCATCAATGCCGGCAGCCTCAACAACCGCGATGGCGATATCGTTACTGGCGGTCAACTCAGCGTTACCGCTTCCGGCAGCGTCGACAACCGCGGCGGTGACCTGATCGGCGAGCAAGGCATCGCGCTGCGCGCGGCATCGCTGGACAATCGTTCGGGAATGCTGGGTGCACTGCAAGGCCAACTGACGGTGGAGGCAGGGGCGCTCGACAATACCCAGGGCCGGGTGGAAACCGCCGGTGACCTGTCTCTGGATATCGCTGGGACACTGACCAATGCAGACGGCGAGATCGTGCATGCGGGGGACGGCGTGGCGCAGGTCGATGCCACGCGTTTAGACGGCAGCGATGGCCTTATCGCCAGCCAGGGTTCGCTGATGCTGGCGGCCGACAATATCGACTTCGATGGGGCCATTACTAGCGCCGAGCGCATTACCGTTCAGGCCGGGCGACTCAGTCACCACCGGGGTGAGATGTCGCAGTATGGCGATGATGCCGAGCTGCTGTTGGCGATTTACGAAGAGCTGGATAATCGTGAAGGATGGATCGTTAGCCACGCCGACCTCTCGGTCGATGCCGGTGATCTCGTCAATCGTTCGGGCATGCTGCAGGCGGCGGGAAACCTCAGCCTTGATAGCGGTGAATTGGACAATCGGCAAGGTGAGATCCTCGCTGGCGGGAGCCTGTTCTTCGACGCCGACGGACGACTCGATAACAGCGGAGGCCGCGTCCTGGCTTCCCGCGACGCCACGCTATTGGCCACTTCTCTCGTCAACGTCGATGGCCTGCTCGCTACCCTGGAGGGCGACCTCGCCCTGGATATCGTTGGGGCCATCAATAACCGTCGGGGCCGTGTTGAAGCAGGCGGTGAGCTGACCTCGGTCAGTCGTGCCCTCGACAATCGCGACGGAGAGATCGTTGCTACCCGGACAGACCTCGATACTCAAGCGCGCAGCCTGGACAACCGTGGTGGTCTGATTGCCGCTCGGGAGTCGCTCGAGCTGGCCAGCGGCGAGTTCGACAACGCCGGCGGCACGCTGCAAGCGGGTGGCGATCTCTCTCTCGACACCCACGACAAGGCGCTGCTCAATACGCAGGCTGGCACGATCCTCGGCGAAGGCGACGTGTCGTTGACGGTGGGAGGTCTCGACAACACGGCGGGCCTGATCGGTGCCGGCACGAGGCTCGACCTCCAGGCCAGCTCCGTGACCAATCGCAACGGCGGCGCACTACTGAGCGAAGCCGATATGCAACTCGCGGCTGCTAGCCTCGACAACCGTGGTGGCCAACTCCAGGCCCTGGGTGACGCGAGCCTCGACATCGGCGGCACCCTGAGTAATCAGGGCGGCTTGATTCGCGCCGGCAAGACGCTGGAGGTAAGCGCGAGCCAGGTAAGCAATCGCCAGACCCAGGGCGACGATCAAGGCATCGAGGCGCGCGCGATTCAGCTGGAGGCCGGTGAGCTCGACAACCGCCAAGGCACCATCCGCGCCGACCGACTGGCCGACATCCAGATGGATGAAGGCGTGAACAACCGCGATGGCCTGATCTCGTCCCTCGATACGCTGGCCATACGCGCCAATGACATCGATAACCGCGATGGCACCCTGATCGCAGACCGATCCCTCGATTTGACGACGGCAAAGCTGACCGGCGATGGCCGCGTCCTGTCGCTGGGCGACCTGGCACTGCGGCTGGCCAGCGATTTCACCCTCGCCGAGGGCGGCGAGCTGATGGCGGCGGGCGATCTACACCTTGCCTCCTCGGGCACGATCGACAACCGGGGTAAGCTGAGGGCTGGCGAAACCCTCGACATCGATGCCGCACGCCTGATCAATGCCGCCAGTGGCGAGCTCTCCGGCACCACTACCCATATCGATGCCGGGCACCTGACCAATCGCGGCCTGATCGACGGGGTAGAGACCCTTATCGCAGCCGATGTGCTCGAAAATCTCGGTAGCGGGCGTATCTACGGCGATCGGCTGGGAATCGAGGCAGGTACTCTTAACAACGATAATGAAGACGGACAGGCCGCCGTGATCGCCGCCCGCGAGCGACTGAACCTCGGCGTGGGTAACCTGACGAATCGCGATGACGCGCTTATCTTCAGCGCTGGCGATATGGCCATCGGCGGCTCGTTGAACGGCAGCGGCCAGGCCAGGGGGCAGGCCGGGCGGGTGCGCAACGCCAGCGCGACCATCGAGGCGCTTGGCAATCTAAGCCTGTCTACTGCACGGCTAGACAACACCAATGAGCATTTCGAAACCGAGTTGGTGCAGGTGGCGGATTTGCCGCAAGGAATCTATATCCAGCCGCAAGGATGGGACGAGAAGCTGCCTGTAGGTGCATTTACTTGGGTGAGTGGCGGTAACTACGGTCGTTATCGTCATCGAGATAGCGGGGTAACCGTCTCGCGTTGGACGGAATATGATATCGAACGCACTCAATATGAAAGCCAAGTAGTGCACTCTCAGCCAGGGCAGATATTGGCGGGTGGAGATATCCATCTTTCCGGTGGCAATTTGCTTAATGATAAAAGCCGGATTATTGCCGGAGGGGAAGTATCTGGAGATCTGGTCAACCTGAGTAATATCGAAGCGACGGGGCAGCGTATATTCGATGAGACGGGCATGAGGCGGCAGAGCTCGACCTCCACAAGGCGCGAGCAGGATTGTGGAGAGCAGGGGTGTCCGTCTAGACGTGTCACATATCGTTATTATACCGACTGGGAACCTCACACGGGTCAATCCTCCGAGACGTTCCTTATGCCTGCCAGTGAGGTGCGAGAAGGCGGTACATTCTCCGGCAGTGGAACTCAACTGGCAGCTCATAGTGCCGCGTCCCTAAACGCCTCTGCTCAGGGCGCGAATGGCGCTCAGGTAAGTCTCCAGACCAACAGGTCTGGTGCTAGCGTGATCGAAGTGCCCGCCTTGCGTCCGCCCGTAGCTAACGCCGAGAGCAGCCTGGCGCTCGGTGACTGGATAGCGAGTGTGAGGGAGGGCCTCGAAGGGTTGGCCGCCATGCCGGCAGATATTCAGAGGCTGGTGGCGAGCCATCACTCTCTCGACGAGGGGGATGTCGAGCGGTTGACGGCACTTCTCAACGACATGGTGGGGCGATCCTCGGCGAGTCCTGCGGATGCTGCACCACTCGGCGTGATCCGCAGCGTGATGCCCACTATCAACCTGCCGGCCAATAGCCTCTTCCAGGTCAATCCCGCACCTACGGCTCACTATCTGGTCGAGACCGATCCTCGCTTCACCAACCAGCGTGAGTGGTTAGGGTCGGACTATATGCTCAATGCCCTGCAGAGTGATCCGAGCACGACCCATAAGCGCCTGGGCGATGGCTTCTACGAGCAGCGCGTGGTCAACGAGCAGATCATGCAGTTGACCGGGCAGCGCTACCTGGCAGGCCATGGCAACGATGACGATCAGTATCGGGCACTGATGAATGCTGGCATTACCTTCGCCGAGCAGCATGGCTTGCGTCCCGGCGTGGCTTTGACTGCCGAGCAGATGGCCCAGCTCACCAGCGATATTGTCTGGCTGGTTGAGCAAACCGTGACCCTAGAGGATGGCTCCACCGTCACTGTCCTGGTACCCCAGGTCTATGTCCGGGTTCGCGAGGGCGACCTGCAGGGCGATGGCACCTTGATTGCCGGGAACTCCCTGGCGCTGGATGTGAAGAACGACATCGCCAATACCGGTACCCTGGCCGGCCGTGAGCTCGTCTCGCTGACGGCGGAGAACATTGCCAACCTGGGCGGCCGTATCGGTGGTAATCGGGTCGACCTCGACGCACGCAACGATCTTGACAATATCGGTGGCCAGATAACCGCCGGCGACTCACTGGCGCTGCAGGCTGGGCGCGATTTGACGCTGGCCAGCACCTCGGAGCGCCTGGCCGGGCTGTACGTCACCGAGGCTGGTGGCCGCTTGAGCGCCACCGCTGGCCGCGACCTGAGCGTCGTCGGTGCCGACCTCGACAGCGCCGGTGATCTTCGGCTCGGCGCCGGTCGCGACCTGGATATCACTAGCACCCTGAGCCACGAGACGCGCTGGGGTGGCATAAGCAAGCGCAGTGAACTGGAGCGTGAAGCGAGCTTGTCGGCAGGTAACGACCTGATACTCGACGCCGGGCGTGATCTCACCCTCACGGCGGTCGACGTCAGTGCCCAGGGCAGCGGCCTGCTCAGTGCCGGTCGCGACCTGAGCCTTGAGACATTGACGACGCAAGAGAGCCTACGCTCATGGCGCAACACGACCCGGGAGAGTGAAGAGATCGGCACCCAGCTGGAGATCGGCGGCAGCCTCGCGCTCCTCGCCGGGCAGGACATCACCGCTCGTGCCGCCCAGCTCAATGCCGGCGACGATCTGACCCTCTCCGCCGGGCGCGATATCAGCCTCGACGCTGGGCGCTCCCAGCAGTACGAAGAGACGCGCCGGGGGCGCACCCACACCATCGACAGCCAGACCCGGGTGCAATCCACCACCCTCGAGGCCGGTGGCGACCTGAACCTACAAGCCGGCAACGATCTACGCCTCACCGCCAGCCAGTTGCAGGCCGGTGGCAGCGCAGCCCTGATGGCCGGTAACCGGATCGACCTGCTCACCGCCCAGGAGGAGGACTACTCCCTCTACGAGTACCGCCGCAGCGGCCTATTCAGCAGCCGCCACCAGCGCGACGAAGTCCGCGATATCCGCGAAGTCGGCACCCAGATCAATGCAGGCAACGATATCGCCCTCGTCAGCGGCGGCGACCAGTCCTACCGGGGCGTAAGACTGGACGCCGGCCAGGACCTGGCCCTGCTTAGCGGCGGCAATATCGCCTTCGATATGGCCAGCGACCTGCGCCAGGAATCCCACGAGCGCAGCCGCAGCAGCTTCGTGCGCCAATCGGCCAGTGGTGAAGGCACGACCAGGGAGACACTGCGCCAGAATGAGCTGGTCGCGCAGGGTGAAATCTTGATCGAGGCGGAGCAGGGTATTCATGCCCTCTATGCTGCCCGAGGAGACGAAAGCCTCGATCAGGCCATTGAGCGTACCGTTGCTAATAACCCGGATCTCGCTTGGCTTCAGGCCTTACAAGGTCGAGACGACGTGACCTGGGAGAGCATCGAAGCCTTCCGCGACGAGTGGAGCTATAGCCAGAGCGGCCTGAGTCCGATAGCAAGCACTATTCTGACGGCGGTGGTTTCTTACTACACAGCGGGGGCTGTTAGCGGCATGGTCGGTAACCTCTCTGGAGCCGCCGCCGGATCGCAAGCGACCTTTGCTGCAGGCGCCACGACGGCAAGTGGCACGACGATTGCTGCGGGCTCCGGCAATGCCATTCTCTCCGGCATGGCGGGTGGTGCAGTGGGTAGTGGCGTGGGCGCATTCAGCCAGGGTAGCGACTGGCAAGAAGCGGCTTGGCGAGGTGGCATTACCGGCGGCTTTACGGGCTATCTGAGTGGGGGGACATACTACGATAACCCTATCACGCTCACACAAGATGCAGGCAAATTCCTGGCCGAAGCCAACTTTATGGACTTTGCCAAAACAGCCATGTATGTCGGCATGAAGCCTTTAATTTCGGATGCTCAGAGAAAGGTGGCGGAAGAATTGGGGGTGAATCCTGATGAATTGAATTGGTTATTGATGGCGAGCTCTATTGCAGGAGACTCTATCCTTGATGAGAATGAAGTTAGATATAAGTGGCGGGATGAGCAGTTTTCACAGAGCGATTATGTCGGAGGAAGAGGGTGGCTACATCGAGGATTTGGACACACCGTTTTTGATGCGGTTGATACAGCTTTGACATATCAAGGGCTACCGACTAATACCGTCAGAAACTATCTTTACGATACAGCACGTCCCGCAGAATATAACAGTTTTACTGGCCATAGTCTGGGAACAGGTGATGCTGCTTACCTTGCACGTTATGGCCATGTGGAGCAGGCATACTTGCACTCCTTGCCGCTTGGTATCGTAGCGCCTCCAAATGCGGAAGTAACGCTAGGAAGCTGGGACTTGATCAATGGGGGACGATTGGGCTTATTATTTAATTGGGATGCTAATGTAGTGCCTGCGTGGCCTTGGCAACATCCATTTGGACATTATTATGAATTTATTGAAACTAGTGATTAGTCTGTCTGTAGCTATGGGGCTTGCGGCGTGCGTACCATTCTCTGTCTATCAAGTCGCTCAGTTTGGGCAAGGAACATTTTCTGCTCGGCCGGATAGATTTTTAGTCGATCCGGAAAACTACCCAAAATTTAAGCTAGTGGGTGAGAGTAGAGAAGGCCCCGTAATGGGGGGTTATAATTCTCTTGGACATTCTTCTCCTGCGCTTGAGGAAGATGATGCTTGGTTTGTTAGATACCGTATCGGGAATAGGTTTCTAATGGACTCGGTTGATTTTTCAGAAAGGCATAAGCAAATGAGGTGCGATACCTATATTGGAAGAACATCGCAGCGAACGATTGATCGGTGCCGACAAAGAGATGAAGGTGATTTTTTGTTGATGATGTATGTAAAAAGTTCTGGAGAGGCCTATGGCTGGCAGCATATTAAAAACTACGAAAGATCGGTAGATAAGACCTCATTCTTTCATATTGATGATACTGGTGACTGGTCTGGCCAGCCTTGGTTTGAGTGCGTAGCCCGGTGTGACAAGTTGGAGCGAATGCAGCGCGAAGAACAGGAATATCCCGACCCGTATGGTGGTCCGGGGCAAGGGCGGATTAGCTTTTGAAGGCTATTGCTCTTCGCGTTGCAACGGGCCGGAGCAGCAGGCTTTTGCGTAGTGGCCGCCACCAGCGCGACGAAGTTCGCGATATCCGTAAAATTGGCACTCAGGTCGACGGCAACTTGCTGACTTGGGCCCGGCGATGATCTGCTATTTGCTGACATCCGGATTAAATTGCTCTCCAGTGATAGAGAGCTGAGTCTGTTACACGTACGCAGGGAAATGTTATGAAAAAGCTAATTGCTGTTATTTTCGGAGTGCTCGTCTTTTCAGGGTGTGCGCCTATATCTTATATGGGCGTTCCAGAGGGAACTCCGTCGGAAGAGTATGCGCGTATCGTGACTGCCCCTAGTATTATCCGGCCGCCCATTATTGGGATGTTGTATAGTATTGGAATGGTATGTGTAGATGGAGAGGTCTTTAGATATTCGACAGGGGAGGTGTCTAGAATTAGCGAAGCCGTGGTTTCCAAAGGTGTGCATCACGTTAAATTACGCTTGGATAGAGGAGGGAGTGCAATGCCGATTGCTTATACTACCTTATGGCTAGACGCTCAACCAGGGCATACCTACGTGGCAAAATTTGAAGTTAGTAGGCGTCAATTCAGGATATGGTTCGAGGATGAGGATAGTGGGGAGCAAGTGGGCGGCCTTATTGGTTCGGAACCATATATTGTGGCGGATGAAAAGCGCTGTGTATAACTTGACAAGAGATATGAAAATCAGACTGGCCGTGGCCATAGCTACTTTGGTGATGCTGCAAGGATGTGCTGCCAATATAGTGTACCAGGCTTATCAAGGTGAGCTTGGTGAGGAAGGAAGGGCGCGACTAATAGGAACAGAGCTGCCTACTCCAGGAGTTTGCGTGGCACAGGGGCCGATAATCACACTGGCATCAATAAATGGCGAGTCAACTTATCAGCCACAGTTTGACTACCACCGCTGCCTGTATCCTACAGAAGCACTACTGGCACCTGGGGAAACACGGGTTGTGGCCCTGTATGCACATGGTGGTTCTCCCCAGCCAATGAGGGCTTGTTTCATTGCAGAGGCCGGTAAAACCTATAAGGCAATCGGTCTGGTGGATGGCTACCAAGTCAACATGCAGGTCGTAGATGCTGATGAACCTCGGCTTGTGGCTGAAAGATGTGATTGATTTCACGGCTTAAGCTGGGCTCTTGGGGAGAGGTTGATATGCAGTTTATGAGCGGTGCATCTGGTCTGAAGGTTAGGCCAACGCTTTTTTGCAGCACACCTTGGCTCGAAGGCGGCAATTACGGCTTTCAGCTTGTATCCCACCCATGGCCACCCCCACCTATCACCCAGGCGACATCGGCGAGGGCTTGCCGATATTCTCCGGCCCGAAGGAGTCGGGCAGCAGTTCGTCCATGCTGTAGGACTTGAGGGGCCGGCCGTTGGCGTCGAGGACGTCGATGCGGGTGTCGGGGCCGGCGAATTCGCGGATGCGCTGGCGGCAGTCGCCGCAGGGCGTGCACAGGTGTTCGCCGGGGCCCATCACGTAGACCTGGCGAATCTGCTGGCGGCCGCTGCCGACCATGGCGGCGATGGCCGAGGCCTCGGCACACAGGCCCTTGTAGTTGGCGATCTCGACGTTGCAGCCGAGAAATTGGCTGCCGTCGGCGCTCTCCACCAGCGCGGCGACGGGGTGCTGGGAGTAGGGCACATAGGCGTGCCCCTGGATCTCCCGCAGGCGTTCGACGATATCCCGCGATACCTCGCTCATGGCGTTCTCCCTGCTGAGTGGCGTGCGGCGTCGTCGCGCAGTACCGCCTCGAGGGCGATCTCCATCATCTCATCGAAGGTGTTCTGGCGCTCGCTGCTGGACAGCGAGTCGCCGCGCACGATGTGATCCGACACCGTACACACCGTTGCTGCCCGGGCGCCGAACTCGGCGGCCACGCCGTAGAGGCCGGCGGCCTCCATCTCCACGCCGACGATGCCGTAGCGGCGCATCAGCTCGACCATCTCGGTCTGCGGGTTGTAGAACAGGTCGGCGGAGAAGATGTTGCCGACCTTGACCGGCACGCCCTTGGCGGCGGCGGCATCCACCGCATGGCGGGTCAGCTCGAAGTCGGCGATGGCGGCGAAGTCGTGGTCGTTGAAGCGCAGCCGGTTGACCTTGGAGTCGGTGCAGGCGCCGATGCCGATCACCACGTCGCGGACCTTGACGTCATCGCGCACCGCGCCGCAGGAACCGACCCGGATCAGCGTCTTGACGTCGTAGTCGGTGATCAGCTCCTTGGCGTAGATCGAGACCGAGGGGATGCCCATGCCGTGGCCCATCACCGAGATCTCGCGGCCCTTGTAGCGGCCGGTGTAGCCGTACATGTTGCGCACGCGGTTCACCTGGCGCACGTCGTCGAGGAAGGTGTCGGCGATGTACTGGGCGCGCAGCGGGTCGCCGGGCATCAGCACGGTGTCGGCGAAGTCGCCGCGTTCGGCGTCGATATGCGGAGTGGCCATCACGAGGCTCCTTTGATGGGGGCAGAGAGAAAGCTTTCGCCGTCGGCCATGGGCGCCAGGCCGAAGTGGCTGGCCAGGCTCTGGCCGATATCGGCGAAGCTGTGGCGCTCGCCGAGCGGGCCCGGGGCCAGGCCGGCGCCGCGGGCCAGTACCGGCACGTACTCGCGGGTGTGGTCGGTACCGCGCCAGGTGGGGTCGCAGCCGTGGTCGGCGGTGAGAATCAGCAGATCGTCGGCGTCGAGGCGTGCCAGCAGCTCGGGCAGGCGGGCGTCGAAGTGTTCGAGTGCTGCGGCGTAGCCGGCCACATCGCGGCGGTGGCCGTAGAGCATATCGAAGTCGACGAAGTTGGTCATGATCAGCACCCGCTCGCCCGGCGCGCGGGTGGCGCTGCGCGCCACCTCGGCCAGGGTGGCGTCCATCAGCGCATCGTGGCCGCTGGCCTTGACCGCCCGGCTGATGCCGCAGTGGGCGTAGATATCGGCGATCTTGCCCACCGAGACCACCTCGCCGCCGGCGTCATGCAGCCGTTGCAGCACGGTGGGCGAGGGTGGCTCGACGCTGTAGTCGCGGCGGTTGGCGGTACGCTGAAAGCTCGCCGCGTCGTCGCCGGCGAAGGGCCGCGCGATCACCCTGCCGATATTGTAGGGCTCGAGCAGTTCGCGGGCGATCTCGCACAGCCGATAGAGGCGCTCGAGGCCGAAGTGCTGCTCATGGGCGGCGATCTGGAACACCGAGTCCGCCGAGGTGTAGACGATGGGCTTGCCGCTGGCGACGTGCGCTTCGCCGAGCCGGGCGATGATCTCGGTGCCCGAGGCGTGGCAGTTGCCGAGCACGCCGGGCAGTCCGGCCTCATCGATCAGCGCCTCGAGCAGCGCGGCGGGAAAGCTGTGCTGCTCGTCCTCGAAGTAGCCCCACTCGAAGCGCACCGGTACGCCGGCGATCTCCCAGTGCCCGGAAGGGGTGTCCTTGCCCGAGGAGATCTCCCGGGCGTGGCCGTAGGCGCCTTCGACCCGTTCGGGCAGCGTCACGCCCGCTGCCAGGCTGCCGCTGCTGTCGCGGTGGGCGTGGAACAGCCCCAGGCGCGCCAGGTTGGGCAGCGCGAGTGGCCCGGTGCGCTGCGCCGTGTCGGCTTCGCCACAGGCGCAGGCGGCGGCGATATGGCCCAGGGTGTCGGCGCCGGCGTCGCCAAAGGCGGCGGCGTCCGGGGCGGCGCCGATGCCGAAGGAGTCGAGCACCAGGACGATGGCACGGGTCATGAAGCCTCCCGACGAATAGCGTCGTGTATCAGCGTGGGCGGCGTCGCGGCGGCGTCGCCCAGGGTAATGGCGGCGCGCAGCTGGGCGACGGCGCGTTCGGCACTGGCCTCGTCGCGGGCGTGAATCACCGCCAGAGGGCGCTCGGCGTCGACGTGTTCGCCGATGGCTACGATCTCGCTGAGGCCGACGCGGTGGTCGACGGCGGCACCCGCCTGCAGGCGGCCGCCGCCGAGCTCGACCACTGCCATGCCCAGCGCGCGGGTGTCGAGGCGCTGCACGATGCCCGGCGCCTCGGCGTGCACGGTGACGCGCAGTGGCGCCTCGGGCAGATAGCGGGCGGGGCGTTCGAGCAGGTCGGCGGGGCCGCCGAGCCCGGCCACCATGCGCGCGAAGCGCTCGGCGGCGGCGCCCGAGGCCAGCGCCCGCTCGAGTTTATGCTCGGCGTCATGGCGATCCTCGGCCAGCCGACCCTGCAGCAGCATCTCCACGGCCAGGGCGCGGGTCACTTCGAGCAGCCGGCTGTCGCCTGCATCGCCGCGCAGCAGGCGCAGCGTTTCGCGGATCTCCACGGCGTTGCCGGCGCAGGGCGCCAGCGGCTGGCTCATGTCGGTGACCAGCGCAGTGGTCGGCGTGCCGGCCTGGCTGGCGACCTCAGCGATACGCGTGGCCAGCTCAAGCGACGCCTCGTGGGTGGGCATGAAGGCGCCGCTGCCGCTCTTGACGTCCATCACCAGGGCATCGAGGCCGCAGGCCAGCTTCTTGCCCAGGATCGAGGCGACGATCAGCGGCATCGACTCCACCGTAGCGGTGACGTCGCGCACCGCATAGAGGCGCTTGTCGGCAGGGGCCAGGTCGGCGGTCTGGCCGATGATCGCCACCCCGACCTCCTTGACCAGGCGCCGGAAGCGCGCCTGGTCGGGGCCGATGTCGTAGCCGGGGATCGCCTCGAGCTTGTCGAGGGTACCGCCGGTGTGGCCCAGGCCGCGCCCGGAGATCATCGGCACATGGCCGCCGCAGGCGGCGACCCACGGGCCCAGCACCAGCGACACCAAATCGCCGACGCCGCCGGTGGAGTGCTTGTCGAGCACCGGACCGGGCAGGTCGAGGTCGTCCCAGGCGAGCACCTGGCCGGAGTCGCGGGTCGCCTCGGTCAGCGCCACCGTCTCGGCGTCGTCCATGCCGTTGAGGTAGGCGGCCATGGCGAAGGCGCCGATCTGGGCATCGCCGATCTGGCCGCTGGCGATGGCCTGGATGAAAGTACGCAGCGCCTCGGCCGGCAGCGCCTGGCCGTCGCGCTTGGCGCGTATCAGCTCCTGGGGCAGCATCAGTAGCCTCCCGGGGTACCCGACCCTGGCGCCTCGACGGCTTTTTCGACCCCCAGGGTCTCGAGCAGGTTGCCGAGCAGGCTCGAGGCGCCGAAGCGGAAGTGCGCCGGGGTCACCCAGTCGGCGCCCATGATGCGCTCGGCCAGCGCCAGATAGGCGGCGGCGTCTTGCGCGCTGCGCACGCCGCCGGCGGCCTTGAAGCCGATATCGGCGCCGCTGCGCTTGATCGCCTCGAGCAGCAGCTCGGCGGACTCGAGGGTGGCATTGACCGGCACCTTGCCGGTGGAAGTCTTGAGAAAGTCGGCGCCGCCGGCGATGGCCAGCTCGCAGGCCTGGCGGATCAACGACGGCGTGGCCAGTTCACCGGTTTCGAGGATCACCTTGAGGGTCGCCTCGCCGCAGGTGGCCTTGCAGGCAGCGACCAGGTCGCGGCCGACCGTCTGGTTGCCGGCCATCAGCGCGCGGTAGGGGAACACCACGTCGACCTCGTCGGCGCCGGCGGCGACGGCGTCACGGGTCTCGCGCGCGGCGCGGGCGATGTCGTCGCTGCCGTCGGGGAAGTTGGTGACGGTGGCGATCCTGACCCGCTGGCGCAGGCCGCGCTCGCTGAGCCCGCGATGGGCGGCGGCAATGAAGGCCGGGTAAACGCACAGCGCGGCGGGAGCGCCGGCTGGGGTGTCGGCCTGGGCGCACAGCGCGTCGATGCTGGCGTCGCTGTCGTCGGCGTTGAGGCTGGTCAGGTCCATGAGGGCCAGCGCCCGGCGGGCGTCGGCCTGAAGGGGAGTATCGGTCATGGCAGTGTCCGTGGCGTCATAGAGAGGCGTGCAGTGGCGCTGCGGCGGCGTGGCCGCAGCGCTCGTTCATGGTATCGCGGGTCAGCCCATGGCCCCCAGGGCCAGGAAGAACCCGGCGATGGAGGCCGACATCAGGTTGGAGAGGGTGCCGGCGAGCACCGCCTTGAGGCCGAAGCGGGCGATGTCGTGGCGGCGGCTCGGGGCGATGCTGCCGAGGCCGCCGAGCAGGATGGCGATCGACGACAGGTTGGCGAAGCCGCACAGCGCGAACGACAGGATCGCCATGGTGTGGGCGCTCATCGCCTGGCCGGTGGCGGCGACCACCTGCTCGCCGTCGAGGTAGGGCGCCAGGTTGATATAGGCGACGAACTCGTTGACCACCAGCTTCTGGCCGATGAAGGAGCCGGCCAGGGTCGCTTCTTCCCAGGGCACGCCGAGCAGGAAGGCCAGCGGCGCGAACAGCCAGCCGAGGATCAGCTCCAGGCTCAGCCACTCGGCGCCGAACCAGCCGCCGATGCCGCCCAGCATGCCGTTGATCAGCGCGATCAGGCCGATGAAGGCGAGCAGCATGGCACCCACGTTGGCGGCCAGCTTGAGGCCCGAGGTGGCGCCTGCCGCGGCGGCGTCGATGACGTTGGCGGGGCGGTCCTCATCCTCCTTGAGACGCTCCTCGGCCTCGGAGACGCTGTCTTCGGGCTCCTGGGTCTCGGGCATGATCAGCTTGGCGAACAGCAGCCCGCCCGGGGCGGCCATAAAGGAGGCGGCCACCAGGTACTCCATGGGGATGCCCAGCGCGGCATAGCCGGCCAGCACCGAGCCGGCCACCGAGGCCAGCCCGCCGCACATCACCGCGAACAGCTGCGAGGGTGTCATGCGCGCAATGAAGGGGCGTACCACCAGCGGCGCTTCGGTCTGGCCGACGAAGATATTGGCCGTCGCCGACAGCGACTCGGTGCGCGAGGTCCCCAGCGCCTTCTGCAGCGCGCCGCCGAGGATGCGGATCACCCACTGCATGATGCCGATGTAGTAGAGCACGGCGATCAGCGACGAGAAGAAGATGATCACCGGCAGTACCTTGATGGCGAACACGAAGCCGACGGTGTCGGTATCGGCCAGGCCGCCGAACAGGAAATCGATGCCGTCGTTGGCGTAGGTCACCACTTGGCTGACGGCGTCGGAAATCGTGTAGAGCACGGCCTGGCCGAACGGCACATAGAGCACGAAGGCGCCGATACCGGCCTGGATGGCGAAAGCACCGCCCACGGTGCGCAGGCGGATGGCACGACGGTCTGAAGAGAACGCAAGGGCGATCAGAATGAGGGTGGTCATCCCGACCAGGCTCATAAGGAGTGTCATAGGAGATCCTTCGAGTCAGGCTGGTGTGGACGCAACTTACAGGAAGTTGAGCTTGATGGAGTAGATCATGGCGTTCTGGTAATCGTTGGGCGTACCCAACTTGTTGTTGGCGTAGCGGTACTGCACGCCGGTAGTGATCAGGTCGCTGGGATGCCACCACAGGCTCAGCGCACCGTTGGTACCGACCACCCCGGCGTGATCGCCGACGAAGTTCTGCTCCAGGTAGTCGTCATCGCGATCGAAGGTCTGCTCGTGCCAGTTGGTGACGCTGAAATTCTGTTCGAAAGCGGTGAAGTCATACCCCGCGACCCAGCCAGCCATGTAGCCGTTCATGCCAGTGTAGCCGTCGCTCTGCACCCGCGCCGCGCCGAGGAAGGGCTTGACCCACAGGCCGTTGTCGAAGGTGTGGCGGTAACCGGCACCGAGGATCTGGTCCTGCTCACGGGCGTTGAAACCGTAGTCGCGGAAGTCGTAGACGTGGGCATAGACCGAGAACGGCGAGTCGCCCAGATAGATATGCGAGGTCACCTTGGCCGCGGTGCGCAGGTTGTCCTTGCCGCCGCTGGCTTCGTCGAACTGGTCGTTGGTGGGGTTCTCGAGATCGGCGAAGCCGTAGAACTCGCCCCACTCGAAGCCCACGCCGCCCTCGAGCTCGAGGTAGTAGAAGTCGCTCTTGGCGGCGTTGTCGGCGGTACGCCGCTCGGTGCCGGACGACCAGTCGAGGTAGTTGAGCGAAACGTTGCCGAACGACCACAGCGGCTGGGTGGCATCGGCCTGAACGTTGGCAACGGCAAGCAGTGCGCCGGCACCGAAGGCGGCGAAGGAAGCGTTACGTAGGAGTGTCATCGGAAGCCTCGAGACGATTGTCGTTATTGGCGTCCCGGCCGGGCCGGGGGTAAATATGCTGCCGATGTTAAACCTATAACATCATCTGTTATTTTTCTAACATTTTTTGGCGTGCGCTTGAATTTAACGCCAGTTAGACGCTGTGGGAGGCCTGGGGCCGGGCCGCAGTGGAAATTCATCGGCACCTGGCTCAGCATGGGGCGGTATGACACGACTGATCAATCGGAGGTGGCGGTTAGATGAACGGCCGAAGCGCCATGCGCCTGGCCCGGCTTCAGGAAGCCCTGGCCGGCGGCGGTACCATCCATCTCAGCGAGGCGGCCAAGCTGTGCGGCGTCTCGGAAATGACCATCCGCCGCGACGTGGCGGCCAGCGACGGTGCCATGACCTTTTTGGGTGGCCACCTGATGATGGCCGACAACCCGCAGTTCGCGCCGGTCTATGACCTCGACGAGCAGCGCGGCAGCCACTACCTGGCCAAGCAGCGGCTGTGCCAGGGTGCGGCGTCGTTCATTGACGAGGGCGATACGCTGTTCATCGACTGCGGCACTACCCTGATGCCGCTGCTGAGCATGCTCGGCGAGTTCGAGGAGTTGACCGTGGTGACCTACGCGCTCAACGTCGCCAACGCGGTGGGCACGCTACCCAATGTACGCCTGGTGCTGCTGGGTGGGCTCTATCATCACAGCTCGCAGTCGTTCGGCAGCGGCGAGATGTACGACGCGGTACGGCGGCTGGGGATCAACAAGGCGTTTATCTCGGCGGCCGGTGTCGACCTGGAGCGCGGCGTGAGCTGCTTTCACTTCCATGAGGTGGCGCCCAAGCAGGCCGCGCTGGAGAGCGCGTTGTGCCGCATCCTGGTGGTGGATGCCAGCAAGCTGGGCGTGGTACGCCCGGCCTATTTCGCTCAGCTGACGGCGTTTGACGTGGTGGTCACCGATGCCAAGGCGGCGCCGGCACTGAACGCTCGGGCCGGCGGTGCCAATCGGCCACCACGGGTGATGGTGGCCTGATCGCGACTCACGGCTGGCAGAAGTAGACCTGGGCGGGGGGGATGTTGAGCGGCTCGAAGCCGCGCCGCACGCGCTGGTAGGTGCGTTCCAGGTCGGGCAGTACCTTGGGAGAGAACTGGTAGATAAGCAGCTCGCCGTGGGCGGCGAGGGCGTCGCGGGTGGCGTTTAGCACGCCATTGCGCAGGCCGTCTGGCATGGTGCTGAACGGGATGCCTGCCACCACGTAGTCGGCGGCGGAGAGCTCGCGCTCGGCGAGGATCGCCGCCACGTCCTCGGCCGAGCCGGCCACCAGCTGCAGGCGCGGGTCGGGCAGGGCGGTGCGCAGGTAGTCGACGAACTCTTCGTTGGTCTCGATGGCCACCAGTATCGCTTCGGGATGCATGCGACGCAGAATTTCGCGGCTGATGGTGCCCACCCCGGGGCCGTACTCGACGATTACCCGGGCGCGCTCCCAGTCCACGGGCTCGAGCAGGCGGCGAATCAGAAACGGTGAGCTGGGAATGATCGAACCCAGCATCTTGGGATGCTTGAAGAAGTTGCGTGCGAATAGCGAAAGCTGCTGGCGCTGAGAACTCGGTGTAGCGGCGGTTTTGCGTTCCTCGACGTTCATGCATCCATCCCGTGGCAAGTGAGCGATTCTCCCACTCTAGGCCATGGCGGTGGCGAGAGGAAATTTCCAGGCACCATGAGTGCCTCGCTTGTCGTGGATCAAGGTCGCTGTCGGGCGCTCGCTGCTAAGCTCAAGGGACCAGGCGACGATCGTTCGTTGCCGCATTCAGGAGGGTGTCACCATGCAAGCCTTCGATGTCATGACCCACGATGTGATCAGCGTCTCGGTGGATACCGAAGTGCGCGAGATTGCCGGTCTGCTGCTCGAGCATCATATCAGTGCGGTGCCGGTGGTCGGCGCCCAGGACGAGGTGCTGGGCATCGTCAGTGAGGGCGACCTGATGCATCGGGTCGAGACCGGCACCGAGCGGCGCAGCTCGTGGTGGCTGGCCAATCTGTTCTCGGGTACCCAGAGCGCCGGCGAGTACGTCAAGTCCCACGGTCGCAAGGCCGGCGAGGTCATGACCCCCAACCCGATCACCATCGATGAGGAGATGCCCCTCAACGAGGTTGCCAAGCTGCTCGAGAAGCATCGCATCAAGCGCGTGCCGGTGGTTCGCGATGGGCGGCTGGTGGGGATCATCAGTCGTGCCAACCTGCTGCGCGGCCTGGCCCTGGCCGGGGTCAGCAAGGCCCAGGCGCCGAGCAGCGATGACCGCGAGATCCGCGCCGCGATCATCAAGGAGCTCAAGGACAACACCGATGTGATGGCCGACCGCCTCAACGTGATGGTCAGCGGTGGCGAGGTGCAGCTGTGGGGGCTGGTGGAGAGCAAGCAGGAGAAGCTGGCGGTGCAGGTAGCCGCCGAGAACGTCAGCGGCGTGACACGGGTCGAGAATCACCTCGGCTTCATGCCACGCGGTGGGCTCAGCGGTACCTGAAAGCGCGGCGCCGTAAGGCGCCGCGCAGGCTTGCCCGGTTAGCTCAGGCGGGTAAGCGCCGACTCGAGGGCGGCCACGCTGCGCTCGACGTGGTGCAGCTTGTCGAGGCCGAACAGGCCGATACGGAAGGTGCGGAAGTCGTCGCCCTCATCGCACATCAGCGGCACGCCGCCGGCGACCTGCAGGCCGGCGGCGGCGAACTTGGCGGCGATGCCGGCATCGTCGCAGTAGCTGACCACCACACCCGGCGCCTCGAAGCCCGGCGTGGCGACACTCTTGAAGCCGTGGGCGGTGAGCAGCCCGCGCACTCGCTCGCCCAGTTCGAGCTGTTCGTCGCGCACCTTGTCGAAGCCGTAGGCCTCGGTCTCGGCCATGATCTCGCGCAGCCGACGCAGGCCGTCGGTGGGCATGGTGGCGTGGTAGGCGTGGCCACCGTTCTCGTAGGCCTGCATGATCTCGTACCATTTGCGCAGGTCGGCGGCGAAGCTCGAGCTGGTGGTGGTCGCCAGACGCTCCAGGGCGAGCGGCGACATCATCACCATGGCGCAGCCCGGCGAGCCGCTCCAGCCCTTCTGCGGCGCGCTGATCAGCACGTCGACGCCGGTCTCCTGCATATCCACCCACAGCGTGCCTGAGGCGATGCAGTCGAGCACCAGCAGGCCGCCAACGGCGTGGACGGCATCGGCCAGGCGGCGGATATAAGCGTCGGGCAGCAGCATGCCGGCGGAGGTCTCGACGTGGGGCGCGAACACCACGTCGGGGCGTTCGGCCTCGATGGTGGCGACGGCCTCGTCGATGGGCACCGGCGCGAACGGCGCCTGGGCTCCCTCGCCCTGGCGGCGCGCCTTGAGCACCGTGGCGCTGGCCGGAAGATCACCCATCTCGAGGATCTGCGTCCAGCGGTAGCTGAACCAGCCGTTGCGGATCGTCAGGGTCTTGTTGCCGGCGGCGAACTGGCGCGCCACGGCCTCCATGCCGAAGGTGCCGCTGCCCGGCACGATGGCCACCCCCGCGGCACCGTAGACGCGCTTGAGGGTCGCGGATATGTCGTTCATCACGCCCTGGAAGGCCTGGGACATGTGATTGAGCGAGCGGTCGGTGTAGACCACCGAGTATTCGAGCAGGCCGTCGGGGTCGACGTCGGGCAGTAGTCCGGGCATGGTCAACCTCTTGGTGTCAGCGTGGCGTGAATAGTTCTAGCCTAAGGGCATTGCGCCCGGGGAGCCAGGCGGATGCTGTCGTGATGAGCCGCATCGGCAGCAAAATCTACTGCGCCGCCTGGATCGCGGTCAGCGCGATGGTGTAGACGATGTCGTCGACCAGGGCGCCCCGCGAGAGGTCGTTGACCGGCTTGTTGAGACCCTGCAGCATCGGTCCCACGCTGACCACCTTGGCACTGCGCTGCACCGCCTTGTAGGTGGTGTTGCCGGTGTTGAGGTCGGGGAACACGAATACCGTGGCCTGGCCGGCCACCGGCGAGTCGGGCGCCTTCTGCTTGCCGACGCTTTCGATCGCTGCGGCGTCGTACTGCAGCGGACCGTCGATCAGCAGCTCGGGGGCGCGCTGGCGGGCGATGTGGGTCGCTTCGCGGACCTTGTCGACGTCGGAGCCAGTGCCCGACTCGCCGGTGGAGTAGCTGATCATTGCCACCTTGGGCTCGATGCCGAAGGCCTTCGCCGAGCGAGCGCTCTGGATGGCGATCTCGGCCAGCGCCTCGGCGTCGGGGTCGGGGTTGACCGCGCAGTCGCCGTAGACCACCACCTGCTCGGGCAGCAGCATGAAGAAGATCGACGACACCAGGCGGTAGTCCGGGGCGGTCTTGATCAGCTGGAAGGCCGGACGCACGGTGTTGGCGGTGGTGTGCACCGCCCCCGAGACCAGGCCGTCGACCTCGCCGCGATGCAGCATCATGGTGCCCAGCACCACCGTATCCTGCAGCTGGGCTTCGGCCATCGGCTCGTTGATCTTGCCGCGGCGGCGCTCGACCATGTCGGCGACGTAGTCCTGGTAGATGCTGTCCGGGTCGATGATCTCGAGCCCCTCGGGGAGTTCGATGCCGCGGCTACGCGCCACGCTCTCGACCTCCTCGCGCTTGGCCAGCAGCACGCAGTCGGCGATGCCGCGGCGCTGGCACAGCGCGGCGGCCTCCACGGTGCGCGGCTCGCTGCCCTCCGGCAGCACGATACGCTTGTGCGCCTGCTGGGCCTTCTTGACCAGCTGGTGGCGAAACGCCGACGGCGACAGGCGCCGGACATAGCCGCGGCTGAGATGATCCTTGAGCCACTGCAGGTCGATATGCGCGGCGACGAAGTGGGCCACCTGCTCGGCGCGCTCCAGGTCGTCGGCGGGGATCTCGCTGCTCATCCGGGTCAGGTTCTGCACCGTGGTGAAGCTGTCGGTATCCACTGCCAGCACCGGCAGCCCGGTCTTCAGCGCCGGACGGCAGGCGTCGATCATGTCGTCGTTGGGCAGGTAGCCGTTGGTCAGCATCACCCCGGCCAGCGGCGTGCCGTTCATGGTCATCAGCGCCGCGGCGAGTACGATGTCGTCGCGGTCGCCGGAGGTGACGATCAGGCTGCCGGGCTTGAAGGCATTCAGCGCATGGGCGGCGCTGCGTCCGCACAGGCTGGTACTCAGCACCCGGCGGCTGGCGGCCTCGCCCTGGTTGAGCCAGCGCGCGCCGAGCGCCTCGGCAACATCCCGGGTGCGTGGCACGCTGAGGGTGTCGCTGAAGGGCACCACGCCGATCAGATGGAAACGGTCGGTGGCCAGCGCCGGGGAGTGGCGGCGCAGCTCCTCGAGCAGCCCGGCGTCGAGGGTCACGTTGGCGGTGCCCGGGGCGATCGGCTGCTCGCTGGCCGGCGGCGCGGGCAGGCCCTTCATGCGCATCAGGATGCAGCCCATGGTACGCGTCGAGCTGACCCCGCCGAAGCTACGCGAGTGCATGTCGAGCTGCTCGGCCAGCTCGCGGGGCGCGGCCAGGTCGCCGCTGCCGACGAAGATGATGCGCGCGTTGAGGGCGTGGGCCAGCTGGGCGTTGAGCTGGTTGGCGTAGGTGCTGTGTTCGGTGGGCACCAGGCCTTCGACCACTACGATGTCCTGGGTGGCATCGGCTATGCCGGCGGCCTGCTGGTGCAGTTCGATCACCGATTCCAGCAGCTCGTCGAGCTGGTCCTCACGCAGCAGGCGTTCGAGGCGCTCCTGGGTGATCGGCTCCGGCGGCGTGCGCCCCAGGGCGCGGGCCACCAGGGCACTGGAGCGGTCGGGGCCGCTGCCGTTGAGTTCGCGCTGCATGAACGGCTTGAGGAAGCCGGCCTTCATGCCGATGAAGTCCAGCGCCTGGATCAGCCCCAGACAGGCCGAGGTGAGGCCGGCGCCCACCGAGGTGGGCACCATCAGCAGGGTCTGGACCTGACGGTTGTCGGGAAGCGGCGTCATGCCTGGCGCTCCAGCAGTTGGCGGGTCTCATTGGCGATCTGGCCCTCCTCGTCGGTGGGGATCACCCACAGCTGAGGGCCGTCGCCAGCGTCGATGCGGCCTTCGCGGCCGCGCAGGGTGGCCTGGTTGGCGGCGTCATCCAGGTGCAGGCCGAAGTGGGGCAGGGCGGCGATCACCTTGGCGCGCACGCGGGGCGAATTCTCGCCGATGCCGCCGGTGAAGATCAGTCCGCTCAGCGTTGGCAGCGCGCAGGAGAGCGCCGCCAGCGACTTGGCGATGCGGTAGCAGAACACCTCCAGCGCCAGGCTGGCCCCAGCGTGGCCGCGCTCGGCGGCGGCTTCCAGCTCGCGCATGTCGTTGGTCAGCTCCGATAGCCCCTTGAGGCCGCTGCGCTGATTGAGCATGGCGTCGATCTCGTCCAGCGACCAGCCCAACTGGCGATGCAGGTGTGCGTGCAGCCCGGGGTCGACATCGCCGCTGCGGGTACCCATCACCACGCCCTCCAGCGGCGTCAGTCCCATGCTGGTGTCGCGGCTCTGGCCCTGCCATACCGCGCAGGTGGAACAGCCGTTGCCGAGGTGGGCGGTCAGCCAGCCGTGATCGTTGCCGCCAGCCAGGGCGTCGGCGCGCTGGCTGACGTAGGCGTGGCTGGTGCCGTGAAAGCCGTAGCGGCGGATGCCGTGGTCGCGGTATAGCGCCGCCGGCAGCGCGTAGCGGTAGGCGTGGGCCGGCAGGCTCTGGTGAAAGGCGGTATCGAAGACGCCGACCTGGGGCAGCTCGGGGTAGAGCTCCCGGGCCGCCGCGATGCCGGCCAGGTTGGCTGGGTTGTGCAGCGGCGCCAGTGCCGAGGTTGCCTCCACTGCGGCGATGACCTCGTCGTCGAGCCGCGAGGCGCGGGTAAAGTGCTCGCCGCCGTGGACGATGCGATGGCCCACGGCCAGCGGGGTGTGGCCGTCGAGGCGAGCGAAGATCGCCGCCAGGGCAGTGGCGTGGTCGGCGCCCGGCAGCGCCACCTCGTGCGCCTCGCCCCGGGCATCCTTGGCCTTGAGGCGTGCCTCCTGGCTGCCCAGTCGCTCGGCGATGCCCTCCAGGCGCGGCGCATCGTCGGCGGGGATCAGCGCGTACTTGATGGAGGAGGAACCGCAGTTGATGACCAGAACGGGGGCTTGCATGGCGCGACCTGTAGCGTATCGAACGGAATGATTAGACCTTAGTATAACATTTTGCGCTGTCGGCTGAATCAATGGCAGCAAACTTGGCCCCACAGCGCTGGGTTTGCAGTGGGATTTATGCTCTGATGGCCACTTGGATTAGCCTGCTATCGATTGGATCCCTGGATGACACCGCCTGCCCTGTCCCCCGCGCCGCTGCCCCGCCATCTGGCCATCGTCCTGCTGCTGAGTGTGGCATGTCTGTTCGCCGCCAACCATGTGGCCGCGCGGCTGGCCTTCGACGACGGCACCGGGCTGCTGCTGGCGATCATGGCGCGCTCGGGCCTGGCGCTGCTGGTGCTCGGCACGCTGCTGGTGCTAAAGCGCAGGCCGCTGACGCTGCCCGCCGGCAGCTGGCCCTGGCAGCTTGGCGTAGGGCTGTTGATCACCCTGCAGAGCCTGTTTCTCTATTCGGCGGTGGCGCGACTGCCGGTGGCGGTGGCGCTGCTGCTGATGAACACCTTTCCGATCCTGCTGGCGCTGCTGACCTGGGCGCTGGGCGGCGCCCGCCCGACGCTGCGCGCGACCCTGATCATGGCGGTCATCCTGGTCGGCCTGGTGGTGGTGCTCGACGTGCCCACCTGGCTCGCCGACCCGGCGCAGATGGGCGACGACTGGGTATCCGGGGTGGCCTTCGGCATCGGTGCGGCGGCGGTGTTCTCCTGCGCGCTGTGGATCACCGACCGGCGCCTGGCGCGGGTCAGCAATACCCTGAGGACCTTCCTGACCATGGGCGTGGTGCTGCTCAGCATGCTGGTTGCCGGCGTGGCCGGGCTGGTGCCCGGCGGCCTTGCGCTGCCCGCCACGGCCAGCGGCTGGAGCGGCCTGACAGCGCTGGCACTGCTCTACGGCATCGGCTTCTCGATGCTGTTCGTGTCGTTACCGCGGCTGAACATGGCGCGCAATGCCCCGGTGATGAACATCGAGCCGGTCGCCTCGCTGGTACTGGGGTACCTGGTGCTGGGGCAGATGCTCGGCCCGACCCAACTGCTGGGCGGGGCCATCGTGCTGGGGGGGATCGTGGTTTTGGGGCTATCGCGCCGGGCCTGAGCCCCCTTAGGGAAACACTGCACAAATGCCTACGCGAGCGAATCGCTGCGTTGCGCGGTGCGCGGAATCCTCACCTATACCCCATAGGCTCCGGTTGACTCGAAGCCTACGGCTTCTTGCTCCTTCGGAGCCATCCTACGGATGTTTGTCGCTTTGCTCGGTGCTGTGCTCCGGGCGCCTTGCGCTTCATCTCGCTCGGCGATTTGTTCAGCGCTTCCTTAGTGCAAGAACGGTGAAAATGAAGTTCTCTCATTTGTCTTTCGTCGAACGGTGATCCACACTAACCGCGAGTTAGAAAACGCTGTTTTCAAACAGGAGGTGTGTGTGATGAAGAGACTACTTTCGGCAAGCGCTATCGCCATGATCGCCGCCGTGGGTGCCAGCGCGGCTCATGCCCAGCAGGCGCAGACCTTCTACCCGCAGGGCTATGTCGGCGGTGACGCCATGTTCTGGGACCTCAACCCCGACCAGGGCACCAGCCGTGATGACGTGGGCCTGCGTCTGCGCGGCGGCGCCCAGATCAACGACTACTTCGCGGTCGAGGGGCATCTCGGCGGCGGTGGTTCCGACGGCCCGGTGGAGCTCGACTACCTGGTGGGTGCCTATGCCAAGGGTATTCTGCCGGTGGCCGACGAGATCCGCCTCTACGGCCTGGCCGGCTTCACCGAGGTCGATTTCGACGTCGACCGCCAGAGCGGCTTCTCCTACGGCGCCGGGGCGGAATTCGACGTGGCCCAGAACCTCTCGGTGGGGGCCGACTACATGCGCTATCTCGACAAGTCGGACTACACCTTCGACGCCGCCAGCGTCGGCCTGCGCTATCGCTTCTAAGCGCTTGCGTCAGGTGTGATATCACCGCGCCCCCGGCCATTGGTCGGGGGCGCGGTCGTTGGTGGCGAGGAATCGCGCGTCGCTCAGCGGTAGGTGGCGTCGTACTCGCGGCGCAGCTGGTTCTTCTGCACCTTGCCCATGGTGTTGCGCGGCAGGCTGTCGACGAACAACACCCGCTTGGGCTGCTTGTACTTGGCCAGTCGGCCGCCCAGGTGGGCGAGCACCTCGCCCTCGTCGAGGGTGGCTCCCGCCTGGCGCACCACTACCGCGGTGACGCCTTCGCCGAAGTCGGGATGGGGCAGGCCGATCACCGCCGACTCCTGCACCCCATCGAGTTCGTCGATCAGCTGCTCGACCTCCTTGGGGTAGACGTTGTAGCCGCCGGAGATCACCAGGTCCTTGTCGCGGCCGACGATATGCACATAGCCCCGCTCGTCGCGCATGGCTAGGTCGCCGGTGATGAAGAAGCCATCCTCGAGCAGCTCCTCGCGGGTCTTCTCGGGCATCCGCCAGTAGCCGATGAAGACGTTGGGTCCGCGGATCTGCAGCATGCCGATCTCGCCCTGGGGCACCTCGGCGCCGCTCTCGCGGTCGGTGATGCGCATCTCCACGCCGGGCAGCGGCATGCCCACCGTGCCGGCACGACGCTCGCCATGATAGGGGTTGGAGATATTCATGTTGGTCTCGGTCATACCGTAGCGCTCGAGGATGGCGTGGCCGGTCATGGCCTCGAAGGCCTGGTGGGTCTCGGCGGTGAGCGGCGCCGAGCCGGAGACGAACAGGCGCATGTTGGCGGTCAGCTCAGGCGTCAGGCGCGGGTCCTGTACCAGGCGGGTATAGAAGGTCGGCACGCCCATCATCACCGTGCCTCGCGGTAGCTCCTCGACGATCACATCGGCATCGAACTTCGGCAGGAACAGCATGCTCGAGCCCGCCATCAGGGTGACGTTGCAGGCCACGAACAGGCCGTGGGTATGGAAGATTGGCAGGGCGTGAATCAGCCGGTCTTGGGCAGTGAAGTGCCAGGCGTCGGCCAGGGTCGCGGCGTTGGAGCCGAGGTTGCGATGGGTGAGCATGGCGCCCTTGGAGCGCCCGGTGGTGCCCGAGGTGTAGAGGATCGCCGCCAGGTCGCGCTCGCCGAGTTCGGCGATCGCTTCGCGGGGCGTGGCCGCCGCGGCCTTGTCCATCAGGCTGCCGTCGGCGGCGCTGCCCAGCGTTTCCACGGCGGGGCAGCCGGTCTCGGCGAGTTGGCGCGCCTCGTCCAAGGCGGCGGGGCGGCAGACGAACAGTGCCGGCTCGGCGTCGTTCAGGAAGTAGCGAATCTCCTCACCGGTGTAGCCGGTATTGAGCGGCAGGTAGACCGCTCCGCTGCGCAGGCAGGCGAGGTAGAGCAGGATCGCCTCTGGACTCTTGTCGACCTGCACCGCGACCCGGTCGCCTGGCGTTACGCCCAGCTCTCCCAGGGCGCCGGCCAGGCGGGCGCTCTCTTTGAGGGCATCGGCGTAGGAGTAACCCCGCCCTTCGCGGGTGTTGATGAAGTCGGCGTCGCCGCGCGCCTGCATGCGCTCGGCAAAGGTCGCGAAGAGGTTGTGGTTCATGTGGGACTGTCTCCGGTGATCAGCTTCCGAGCGCGCTTGGCGAGATCCTTGACCTCGCTGGAGCGTGCCACACTGGCGTTAGCGCTGTAGTTTTCATGGTTGCGCTCGATGTCATCGAGCACGTAGAGGTAGTTGACCATCAATCCGACGGCCTGGCTAAGACCCTTCGAGGAGGTGTCACCCAGCCAGTTGATACGATGCAATTGGGCGCCATTGCCGAGATGGAAGCGAGCCACCGGATTGAGCGGCAGTCCACGTGGATTCTTGGCCTCCACCAGGTAGCGTGCCGCCAGCGGCTTGATCAGGGCGCCCAGCCGTTCGGCGAGTGCCGGGTCGCGGTGCCAGCCGGGGCTATCCAGCGCGTCGAGGGCTGCGCGTGTCGTCTCGGTCAGGCTGTCGCTCTGGCGCTGCTCGTCAAGCCACTGGGCAAAGCCGGGTACCGGCGACAGCGTGACGAAGTGCTTCAGCTGCGGCAGTTCCTGTTTGAGTTCCTGCACCACCTGCTTGATCAGGAAGTTGCCGAAGGAGATGCCGCGCAGGCCGGCCTGGCAGTTGCTGATGCCGAAAAACGCCGCGGCGTCGGCGGACTCCGGATCATCGACCTCCCGCTGCTCGCCTTCGAGGATGGCCTGTATCTGGGTCGGGAGTCCCTTGTGCAGGGCAACTTCGACGAAGATCAGCGGCTCGTCGCCGATCGCCGGGTGAAAGAAGGCAAAGCAGCGACGATCGCGAGCATCGAGGCGGCGACGCAGGTCGTTCCAGTCCTGGATTTCGTGTACCGCCTCGTAGCGGATGATCTTCTCCAGGATCGAGGCCGGGGTGTGCCAGTCGATGCGCTTGAGGACTAGGAAACCACGATTGAACCACGAGCCGAACAGGTGGGCGAAGTCGGCATCGATGGCACGCAACGAGGGCGCTTCCTTGAGCCGCTGCAGCAGGTCCTCGCGCATTTTTACCAGCTGGTAGGTGCCGCCGCTGGCCAGGTTGAGGCGTCGAAACAGCTCCTGGCGGCGAGGCTCGCAGGCGTTGAACAGCGCCTGCAGGCTGCTGTTGTCGCGGGCCTCTCGATAGGCCGAATAGGCGGCATCGATCTGCGCCGGCTCGGCGGCGAAGGCCTCGGCGAGCTTGTCGAAGAAGGCGCTTTTCTGGCCATCGTCGAGTCGCTGATAGATGGCCAGTGCGCGGCTCGCCTGGGTGATGCTCGAGGCCTCGCCGTCGCTCTCGAGCAGCTCGCGACACGCCTCGACCAGCACGCTGTGGTCATGGACCACGGCGCCTCCCTGGCGCCGCCACAGCAGGGCATCACGCTGGGTGATGTTGTTGAACAGCTCCTGCAGGAAAGACATGTTCATTGGCATGCTCCCGTTAGCCCATGATCAGGTTCGGCAGCCACAAGGCGATGCCGGGGAAGAAACACAGCAGCAAGATGCCCAGAACCATGCACAGTGCATAGGGCAGGCTGCCCATCAGGATGTTGCGTAGCGAGATGTCCGGAGCAATGCCCTTGATGATGAACAGGTTGAGCCCCACGGGGGGCGTGATCAGCCCGATCTCCAGGTTGATGGTCAGAATCACCGCAAACCAGTAGGGGTCGAAATCGGCGGCCAGGATGATCGGCAGCAGGATCGGCGCGGTCATCACGATCACCGCCACCGGTGGCAGGAAGAAGCCGGCGACCAGCAGGAACAGGTTGATGATGCCCATCAGCACCCAGCGGTTGACCTCCAGATCGGCGATGGCAGCGGCAACGGTCTGGGTGATGAACATCGATGACAGGGCGTAGGCGAACACCTCGGCACAGGCAATGACCAGCATGATCATCACGCTCTCGCGCAGGGAGTCGCGCATGATCAGCTTGATCGGCCCCACCTGCCACATGCGGTAGATAATCACCGCCAGTGCCACGCATAGAAAGGCACCCACGCCGGCAGCTTCCGAGGGTGTGGCGACCCCGCCATAGAGGGCGAACAGGATGCCCGCGACCACGGCCAGGAACGGCAGTACACGGATCAGCGCCTTGAGGTTGGCGTCGACGTTCTCCTTGATGGTCTGCTTCACCCGCGCGGCGGATTGCGCCATGGGGTTGTTGTACCCCCCAGCCAGGCGGCAGGCGATCATCGTCCAGATCATGAACAGGCCGGCCAGCATGAAGCCGGGTACCACGCCGGCCATGAACAGGCGCCCAATGGAGGTTTCGGTGGAAATCCCATAGATGATCATGGTCACCGAGGGCGGGATGAGGATGCCCAGGGTGCCGCCAGCGGCGATGCAGCCGGCCGCCACGCCGTCCGGATAGCCGCGCGTGCGCATCTCGGGGATGCCCATCTTGCCAATCGCTGCACAGGTGGCGGGTGAGGAGCCCGAGAGCGCCGAGAAGATGGTACAGGCGCCGATGTTGGAGACGGCCAGGCCGCCGGGGAGACGTCCCATCCACAGGTCCAGCGAGCGATAGAGGTCACGGCCGGTAGGCGACGACGCCACGGCGGCACCCATCAGGATGAACATGGGGATCGCCACGAAGCCGAATTCGGCAATCCGGTCGAAGAAGGTCTCGCCGAAGTAAGTGAGCTCGGGCATCCCCCGATCGTAGAGGAGCGCCACCAACGACACGGCCCCCAGTGCAAAGGCAATGGGGGTGCCAATCGCCATCAGCACGACCAGACCGATGGCAACGATGATACCCAGGGTGATCGGATCCATGCTCAGGCCTCTCCACGCAGGATTTCAGCAACGTACTGCAGCGTAAGCAGCGTGGCTCCAATGGCCATCGGCATGAGTGCCGGCCATAGCGGCGGGTTCCAGACCGTACCGGTGGTCCAGCTGCCTTCCCATGCCTCCCACACGTAGATCCAGGCGCCATAGGCCAGGGCGGCGCAGAAGGCCAGGCCAACCAGCGAGGCGATCAGCCGCATCGCCCAGCGTGCGGCACCGCCGAGCGCGTCGGGAAGAATGGTGATGGCGACATGGCCGCCGGTCATCAGTACATAGGGGCTGCCCAGTAACATGGCGCCAGTCACGGAAAATACCGTGAACTCGGTCTGCCAGCTGGTGCTCATGCCCAGCAGATAACGCAGGAAGACCATCTGGCAGATCACCAGCACGCCGGCGATGAATAGCGCGCAGGCCAGATAAGCCATTAGCCTGGAGAGTGTGTCCATCAAGCGGATGTAGCCACGGACGGTAGGCGATGAGTACGCAATGGAAGATGCCATGGTTCCCCCGGGAAGCGATGAAAAGCGGCCACCCCTGAGGGGCGGCCGGTCAACTGGAACGTGGGGCTGGGGTCAGTCGACGGCCAGCGCGGCGTCGATGATTGCCTGTCCGTTGGGAACGTTGTCGGCGAAGTTCTGGTAGGAGGTTTCCTGGGCGATCTCCAGCCAGGCGTTGTAGTCCTCCTCCGACATGCGAACCACTTCCACACCGTTTTCCTCGTACACCTCGACCATGCGCTGATCGAGTGCGGCTGCCTCGGCGGAAAAGAATGCCTCGGCGGCTTCACCGGCCTCCAGCAGAGCAGCCTGCTGCGCCTCGTTGAGCCCCTGCCAGACCTGCTCGGAGATCAGAACCGGTTCATACATGAACCACAGCGCGTAGTCGCCGGGCTCGGTCAAGCAGTCGACCTGCTCGTATAGTCGGAAAGAGATGAACGACATCGATGAGGTGTTGGCGGCATCCAGTACACCGGTCTGCATGGCGGTGTAAACCTCGGAGGAGGGCATCGAGGCAATCGATGCGCCTGCCGCTTCGAGCATCTGTTCGAAGGCCGGGCCGGCTGCACGAATATTCTGCCCGCTCACGGTATCCGGAGAGGTGATGCACTGTTCGCTGGAGGCAAAACCGCCCGAAAGCCACGAATCGGCCAGCACTCGGGCGCCGCCCTCGAGGATGACCTCCTTGATCATGTCCATGTACTCGGAATCGTTGAGGCGCGCCGCGTGTTCATGGTTGCGCACCAGGCCGGGCATTAGGGTGGCGGAGAATTCGGGGTGGCGGCCACTGGCGTAGTCTAGCGGCAGTAGCGTCATGTCGAGGCGCCCGCGGACCAGTGCACCCCACTGCTCGTTGGCACGGAACAACGACTGTCCGGGATGAACCTGGATCTGCAGGCCGACGTCGGCATCGGCGACATGCCTTGCCATCAACTGGACCATTTCGTCGCGGACGTCCCCCTGGCCGCCGGGGAACTGATGCGATGCGCGCAGGACGGTATCGGCGGCTGCGACGCTGCTGAAGGCGACGGCGAGCCCCAGGGCTGCCGTAGCAGCAGTCTTGAGTTGGCGTGTCATGCTGTGCTCCTGAATTTCTTGTTTTGTAGTGTTTATCAGCGAAGCTGATATATACATCAATAGCTGCTATGTATATTTGCGTCAATGCGTCGCGTTGAATGGCCAACGGCCCTTCCCAGTAGAATGGGGAAGCCTTTGAGGAGACGAATGGTGAGCAGCAAACGCTCGAATGCCCAGCGGCTGCGTGATTCGCTGGAAGACGACATCATCAATGGGCGTCTGGCGCCTGGAGAGCGTGTCGATCCCGAAGTTCTCGAGCGCCGCTTCGAGGTCTCGCGCACACCAGTCCGCGAGGCGATCCAGCAATTGGTGGCCAGCGGGCTGCTGACGGTGTCGCCCAAGCGGGGGACCTTCGTGGCCAAGATGGGGCTCGATCAGTTGATCGAGATGTTCGAAGTCATGGCTGAGCTGGAGGGCATGTGCGGGCGTCTGGCCGCGCGGCGTATCACGACCACCGAACTCGCCTCGCTCGCCGCGACCCTGGCGCGCTGCGAGGCGGCGGCAGAGGCGGGCGATACCGACGAGTACTATTACGAGAACGAGGCCTTCCACGAGTGCATCTATGCCGCCAGCCACAATGCCTTTCTGGCCGACGAGGCGCGCCGTCTCAAGCAACGCCTGAAGCCCTATCGGCGCCTGCAGCTGCAGGTTCGCCAGCGCATGAGCAACTCCCTGGGGGAGCATCGCGAGATCGTTGCGGCGATCCAGCAGGGCAATGCCCAGAGCGCCGAGCAAACGCTTCGCGAGCATGTGCTGATCCAGGGTGAGCGCTTCAGCGATTTCGTCGCCAGCATCAGAGGGTTCGGCGTCTCGTCCTGACCATGACGCCATCGAATAGCCCAGGTTATCGACGCCCAGTGCCATAAAGCGCCTATGCTGTGAGTGGCGCTGCACGTCTGTGCCGTTGGCCCAGGCGGTTATGCAGCGTTTTCACTGCACTCACGGATTCGAGGTGTTGATCATGACCAATGGAAAGACAGACAAAGTGAAGGGTACTGCCAACAAGGCCGGTGGCAAGGTCAAGGAAGCAGCGGGCAAGGCCACCGGCAGCACCGAGACCCAGGCCAAGGGCAAGGCGCAGCAGGCCAAGGGCGACCTGCAGAAGGGCAAGGGCGAGGCCAAGGAAAAGCTCAAGAAGTAGCCTGTTCCTTACCTCGCACTCGCGTTGCCATATCGCAGGGGCCATCAGGCCCCTGCGTCGTGACTGGCGCTCGTCACACCTCCTTGTAGAGCTCGGCCCCCGCCTTCCTGAATTTATCCGCCTGCTCCTCCATGCCTTTCATCACCGCTTCCTGATCGCCATCGAGGCCGTTGTCGCGAGCGTAGTCGCGCACCTCCTGGCTGATCTTCATCGAGCAGAACTTGGGCCCGCACATGGAGCAGAAGTGCGCCACCTTGGCGGAGTCCTTGGGCAGGGTCTCGTCGTGGTACTCGCGGGCGGTATCCGGGTCCAGGCCGAGATTGAACTGGTCCTCCCAGCGGAACTCGAAGCGCGCCTTGGACAGCGCGTTGTCGCGCCGCTGAGCGGCCGGGTGACCTTTCGCGAGATCTGCAGAGTGCGCGGCGATCTTGTAGGTGATGATGCCGGTCTTGACGTCGTCCTTGTTGGGCAGGCCCAGGTGCTCCTTGGGCGTCACGTAGCAGAGCATGGCGCAGCCGAACCAGCCGATCATGGCAGCACCAATGCCGGAGGTGATGTGGTCGTAGCCCGGGGCGATGTCGGTGACCAGCGGGCCGAGCGTATAGAAGGGTGCTTCGTCGCAGTACTCCAGCTGCTTGTCCATGTTCTCCTTCACGAGATGCATGGGCACGTGGCCGGGGCCCTCGATCATCACCTGGACGTCGTGCTTCCAGGCGATATGGGTTAGTTCGCCCAGGGTCTTGAGCTCGGCCATCTGGGCTTCGTCGTTGGCGTCGGCAACCGACCCCGGGCGCAGGCCGTCACCCAGGGAGAAGGCCACGTCGTACTGCTTGCAGATCTCGCAGATCTCCTCGAAGTGGGTGTAGAGGAAGCTCTCGCGGTGATGGAACAGGCACCATTTGGCCATGATCGACCCGCCGCGGGAGACAATGCCGGTGACACGCTTGGCGGTCAGCGGCACGTAGCGCAGCAAGACGCCGGCGTGGATGGTGAAGTAGTCCACCCCCTGTTCGGCTTGCTCGATCAGGGTGTCGCGGAACACCTCCCAGGTGAGGTCCTCGGCCACGCCGTTGACCTTCTCCAGGGCTTGGTAGATGGGCACCGTGCCGATCGGCACCGGGGCGTTGCGGATGATCCACTCGCGGGTTTCGTGGATGTTCTGGCCGGTGGAGAGATCCATGATGGTATCCGAGCCCCAGCGGATGCCCCAGGTCATCTTGTCGACCTCCTCCTCGATGGAGGAGGTGACCGCCGAGTTGCCCAGGTTGCCGTTGATCTTCACCAGGAAGTTGCGGCCGATGATCATCGGCTCGGACTCAGGGTGGTTGATATTGCAGGGGATGATCGCCCGCCCGGCGGCCACTTCGGCACGCACGAATTCCGGGGTGATCTCTTCCGGCAGGCGGGCGCCGAAGCCCTGGCCCGGGTGTTGGTGGCCGAGAATGCGCTCGACTTCCGCGGTACCGAGCGCCTGCCGGCGCTGGTTCTCGCGAATGGCGATGAACTCCATCTCCGGGGTGATGATCCCCTGGCGGGCATAGTGCAGCTGGGTGACGTTTCCTACCCGGCCATCTTTTGTAGGGAGTGCGCGCCGTGGCGTGCGCTTCAGGTCGAAACGCAGCTGGGCCAGCATGGGGTCGTTGGCGCGGCGCTTGCCGTAGTCGGAGGTGGGGCCGTCGAGGAATTCGGTATCGCCGCGCTCCTCGATCCAGGCGCGACGCAGCTCCGGGAGGCCACGGCGCAGATCGACGCTGATCTCGGGGTCGGTGTAGGGGCCAGACGTATCGTAGACCAGCAGCGGCGGGTTCTCTTCGTCTTCCCCGGAGGTCTTGGTCGGTGACAGCGAGATTTCGCGGAAGGGCACGCGAATGTCGGGGCGTGAGCCTTCGATATGGACCTTGCGCGAGCCGGGCAGCGGCTGGATGGCGGCCTCGTCGACCATGGCGGTATCGGCGAGGAAGTGCTGGGTCTTGCTCATGGAGTGTTCTCCCTAGGGGCTTGCGGCTGTTGTGCGTTGTCAGGGAGGACAGCTGGGAGGACAGGGGCAGCCAGGCGGAATGCCCTGGCTGCGTGTCGCTTGATCCCTACGCTGGTCCTAGCCAGTTCAGGTTCAACGGGATCCATGCTTCGGCGCGCTGCGCTGCATGATCTCAGCCGTTTTCAACGGCACCCCGTCAAGCGTGATGGTCGGCGATACCGGAGTATCGCGGTGAAACGTGCCGCCTTGACCAAGGGCGACGCGTGATTACTGCTCGAAGGCTGGCACGAGGCGAGCCGAGCGCCGGGGACAAGGCGGAGCGAGGGTTTTTTGCCATAGATGGCAAAAGTAGCGCACATGGAAGGGTTTACAGCGCCCTCGCGAAGGCTTTTCCCCGGCAGAGCTCGGCGATAGCGTGGCCACTGGATTAGTCCGCGCCATCTAAGCCCATCTGCCAGAAGTCGATCTCAAGCCGCGTGGCGTCGCGGAAGATCCGCGTCAGCGCGTCGAAGCGGGCCGGCGTGACGTCGGCCAGGCGCGCATCGAGCCACGCCAGTTCGGCGCGCATGGCGGCCTGGAACTCCTCTCCCTCGTACATGGCGATCCAGGCGTCATAGGGGTTGGCGTCGCCGCGCAGGGTATCCGGCTGAGCATTCAGCCAGTTGGCGATCTCGCCATAGCCCACCAGGCAGGGCGCCAGGGCTACATGCAGGTCGAGCAGGTCGCCGCGATTGCCGGTGTCCAGCACGTAGCGGGTATAGGCGAGGGTGGCACGGGCTTCCGGCAGTTCGGCCAGCTGCTGCTCGCTGATGCCCCACTCCCGGCAGTAGCCGACGTGCAGCTCGAGTTCGACGTCGACGATGGCCTTCAAGCCTTCATGGGCCTGGCGCAGGTCGGCCAGCGTCGGGCTCTTGTAGGCGGCCAGGGCATAGGCACGAGCGAAATGGATCAGGAACAGGTAGTCCTGCTTGAGATAGTGACGAAAGGCGTCATCGGCGAGGCGGCCCTGGCCCAGCTGGCGAACGAAGTCGTGCTCGATATAGGCGCGCCAGTCGTCCTGGCAGGCTGCAGTGAGGTCGGTAAAACGGTAGCCCATCTTGCCTCCGGAAGCGGTATGGCAATCCGGTGCACGGGCGAAGGGGGAGGGGCCGCACGAAGGGCGTAATGCTGGTGTGCCTGGCCGCCGCTTGATTCCTACGCCGGTACGAGCCGGATCAGGTTCAACGGGACCAGTGCTTGGGTGCTGTCGAGAGCTCGACATACCCCTGCGCCATCTCAGCCGGAATTCACCGACACCCCGTCAAGCGTGGTGCCAGTCTAGCAGGCCAGTGGAAAGTTGCTAGCCTACTGATGCAGCACGAGGCGATTCCGGCGAGAGGCCTGCGAGGGGGCGCTGTGAACCCCTCCCTGGGCGCTACCTATGCCATCCATGGCATAGAACCCCCTCTCCGGCCTCTCGCCAGCGCCTATCGCTCAGCGTTGAATCACTGGCGGCGGTAAAGCCAGCGAACGTCCACGGCGAAGGAGAGGCTCAGCAACAGCAGTGCGGTGGCTGTCAGCAGGCTGGCCAGCGCGGCCGACACCCCGGGCAGCAGAGCCACCATCAGGGCGACCACCTGAACCACGCAGATCGCCTTGCGGCGCAGGCTCTCCGGCAGCGCTGCCTGCAGCCAGGGCCAGCGGTGGCCGCTGAACACGAAGGCGTAGCGCATGGCGCCGATCAGCAGCACCCAACTGCCAACCTTACCCAGCACCACCAGCGCCAGGCACAGCAGCAAAATAAGCCCAGCGTCCAGCTCCATATCGAAGCGCGCACCGAAAGCGCTGATGGATCCGGTGCGCCTGGCCACCCAGCCGTCGATACCGTCGAGCAGCAGCGCGGCGCCAGCGATCCCGGCCATGGCGGCGGTGTGCTGCTGCCATAGGGTGGGCCACCACAAGCTACCGGCGAGCAGCGCGATCAGTGTGCCGCGCAGCAGCGTCACGCGGTTGGCCCAGCCAAAGCGGCGCAGCTCACCGGTCCAGGCCGCTGCCACCAGCCCGGCGATGATCAGGTAGCTCAAGCCGCTGGTCAGCGCCAACCATCCCGGCGCAGTCAGCGCATGCTGGGTGAGCTGGGCCAACACCAGCACCACGGCGAGACCTGCGGCTAGATCGGCAAAGGGGCGCTGAACGCTGGGGGAGGAGGAAAGTATCCGGCTCATGCTTGGCTCTTATGCGCTATAGCTGGAGGAGGAGGTTTGGCATCACGCTGGTCTAGGGGCCTTTGGCTATTAGCCTAGACCAGCGCGATGCCAATGGCGAAAAATGATGCAGCTATCTATCTTGGTACATATATTGTATAGATATTGAAACCTAAGTGTCGAAAAAGCGTCTTGAGTAGACCCCACTCATCAGCGGGACCGCGATATGCCTTATACGACCAGCATGGCCTTTTGGACGCAGGCCCCCGGCCACGGGGCGCTGCGACGCCAGCCCTTGGCGGCGCCAGGCCGCGATGAGGTGCTGGTTGAAGCGCTGTACAGCGGCGTCAGCCGGGGCACCGAATCGCTGGTGTTCACCGGGCGGGTGCCGCCCAGTGAATATCAGCGCATGCGCGCGCCGTTCCAGGAAGGCGATTTTCCCGGCCCGCTGAAGTACGGCTATGCCAGCGTGGGCCGCGTGCTGGAGGGGCCCGCAGAACTGCGCGAGCGCGTAGTGTTCTGCCTCTACCCCCATCAGCAGCACTATGTGGTGCCGGCCAGCGCCGTGCATCCGCTGCCCGAGGAGGTGCCCGCCGAGCGTGGCGTGCTGGCAGCCAACCTCGAGACAGCGATCAACGGCGTGTGGGACGCCGCCCCCGGGCTCGGTGACCGGATCTGCGTGATCGGTGCCGGGGTGGTGGGGGCGCTGGTGGCCTGGCTATGCCAGGGCATTCCCGGCACTCAGGTGTGCCTGGTAGACATCGAGCCCGAGCGCGCCGGCCTGGCCCGGGCGCTGGGCGTACCCTTTGCCCTGCCCGAGGAGGCGCCCCTCGAGAACGACCTGGTGATCCATGCCAGCGGCCACCCGTCAGGACTGGAAACCGCCCTACGTGTGACCGCACGCGAGGCCACCCTGGTCGAGATGAGCTGGTATGGCGAGCAGACGGTGACGCTGCCGCTGGGCGGGGCCTTCCACGCGCAGCGCTTGACGCTTCGCTCCAGCCAGGTGGGCGGCATTGCACCGCAGCGCCAGCCGCGCTGGGACTTTAGCCGACGCATGCAGCTGGCGCTACGACTGCTGGCCGATCCGCGGCTCGATGCCCTGATCAGCGGCGAGACGCCGTTCGATACGCTTCCCGACGAGATGCCGCGCCTGGTGCAGGGCGGCGGCAGGGTGCTCTGCCACCGTATTCGCTATGCACCGACCTGATTCGATTCCCCTGAGGAGCCATGCATGTATCGCCTGACCGTTCGTGACCACTTCATGATCGCCCATAGCTTTAGCGGCGATATCTTTGGCCCCGCGCAGCGCACCCACGGGGCCACCTACGTGGTCGACGTCACGTTCCAGCGCCGCGAGCTGGATGACGATGACCTGATCGTCGACATCGGCCTGGCCAGCGAGACGCTGTCGACGCTGCTGGCTGAGTTCAATTTTCACAACCTCGACGAGCTGGAGGAGTTCCAGGGGCGTAATACCACCACCGAATTCATGGCGCGGGTCATCTTCGAGCGCCTCGCGGCGGCGATTGCCGACGGGCGCCTCGGCGAGGGCGGGCGTGGCCTGGAAGCGCTGACGGTGACGCTCCACGAATCGCATATCGCCTGGGCCAGCTACGAAGGAGAGCTGTAATGCCGCAAGCGCCCGATCTATGCCTGATCGTCGCCGGCGACCCGCGGCAGCTGACCGGTGGCTATGTCTATGATGCTCGCATCGTTGCCGCCCTCGAGGCGCGCGGCTGGCAGGTCGAGGTGGTGGGCCTGGCGGGACGCTTCCCCGACCCTGACGCGCGTGCTCGGGACGCCCTGGAGACGGCGCTTGCCGCCCAGCCCGACGATCGCCGCGTCGTCATCGATGGCCTGGCCATGGGCGGCTTGCCCGAGGTGGTTGCGGCGCACGCCACCCGCCTCGACCTCACCGCGCTGGTGCATCATCCGCTGGCCGACGAGACCGGCCTCGACGAAGCCACTCGCGTGCGGCTGTTGGACAGCGAGGCTCGAGCGCTGGCCGCGGTGGCGCGGGTGATCAGTACCAGCGGCTTCACCGCCCGCCGACTGCGCGACTTCGGGATTGCCGCCGCTAAGGTGGTGGAGCCCGGCGTCGAACCGGCGTCGCTTGCCCCCAGTGCCCTCGATCTGGAAGACAGCCGGCGTCCCCAGCGGCTGCTGTGCGTGGCCACCGTGACCCCGCGCAAGGGCCACGACTTGCTGGTCGAGGCGCTGGCCGGGCTGGATGGCACTCGCTGGACCTGCGACTGCATCGGTGGTCTCGACCGCGATCCGGCCCACGTCGAGCGGGTAGCCGCCAGCATCGCCGAGCATGGCCTGACAGAGCAGTTCCGGCTGCTCGGCGAGCGTGAGCCCCAGGCCCTGGATGCGGCCTACCGCGACGCCGACCTGTTCGTGCTGCCCTCCCACTACGAAGGCTACGGCATGGTGGTCACCGAAGCGCTGGCCCGCGGCCTGCCGGTGGTCACCACCACCGGCGGCGCGCTGCGCCATACCCTGCCCGAGGAGGCCGGGCTGGCGGTGCCGCCGGGCGACGTCGAAGCGCTACGTGACGAGCTGCGCCGCTGGCTAGACGATGCCGGACTGCGCCGTCGGCTGCGGCGTGGCGCCATCGCGGCACGCGCCCAGCAGGCAGACTGGCAGGCTGCGGGTGACGCCTTTGCCGCCGCCTTGGGAGGCCCGTCTCAATGAATGCGCCGGGCAGCCGTTTTGCCAACGACTGGCTGGCGTTGCGCGAGGCGGCCGATCATGCCGCCCGCAGCGCCGCGCTAACCGAGCGCGCCAGCGACTGGCTGGTCGGCGCCCGGGTCTCGGCGTCGGCCCCGCTGACCCTGGTCGACCTGGGCTGCGGGCGGGCCAGCAATCCTGGCTATCTGTCGTCGCGGCTACCCGGCCCCCAGCGCTGGCGGCTGGTCGACCACGACCCCGAGTTGCTCGAGGTGGCGCGCCAGCGGCTGGCCGGTGGCGAAGATGCCGCCGGCCGGCGTCCCGACATCGAGTGCCGCTGCATCGATCTGGCCGATGCCGCTGCGCTGGCAGACCAGCTCGACGGCGTCGAGCTGGTCTGCGCCTCGGCGCTGTTCGATCTCTGCTCAACGCCCTGGATCGAGTCGCTGGCTGCGGCCTGTGCGTCCCGTGGACTGCCGGCGCTGTTCACCCTCAGCGTCGACGGTGACTGGCAGTTCAGCGATGCCAGCGGGCCGCGCCAGGACGCCGAAGACGACTGGGTGCGCAGGCTGTTCAGCGACCACCAGCGCCGCGACAAGGGGCTGGGAGCGGCGTTGGGTGGAGAGGCTCCGGCGGCGCTGGCAAGCGCCTTCGAGGCGCACGGCTATCGGGTCGAGCGTGCTGCCAGCCCGTGGCAGCTGGCGCCGGGCAGCGAGGCGGCGCTGACCCTGGGCCAGGCGCTGGTGGCCGGTTGGGCCGCGGCGGCGGTCGAGCAGTGCCCGGACCAGGCGGCACGCACCGAGGCCTGGCAGCTGGCCCGCCAGCGGGATCTGGCCAACGGTCGCTGCGGGGTATGGGTCGGCCACGTCGACCTGCTGCTGACGCCCCCCGGGAGCGACACCTGATGCGCGGCCAGCGGCGGCAGGGCCTGCTGCGTCTGACGGTCAGCCTGGCGATGCTGTTGGGTGTGGCGGTGTGGCTGGAGGCCGCCGAGGTGGCCGCCGAAGTGCAGCGCCTGGCTCCCGGCTGGGTGCTGTTGGCACTACTGTTCAGCCTGCCCCAGGTGGTGGTCTCGGCGTGGCGCTGGCGCTTTACCGCAGCGCGCCTCGGGGTGGGGCTGAGCTGGCGCCGCGCGATCAACGACTACTACCTGGCCAGCTTTCTCAATCAGGTACTGCCCGGCGCGGTGATCGGTGACGCCGCCCGCGCCTGGCGCCATGCACGGGCCAGCGGCCAGCGCGCCGCAGCATGGCGTGGCGTGGTCATCGAGCGCGCCTCCGGCCAGCTGGTGCTGGCGCTTGTTACGCTGTTGATCCTGGCGCTGTCGCCGCTGTGGCATGCGGCCTTCGGTCGACTGCTGACCCGCCCGGGGGTGGGCATGGGAATTGCAGTCGCAATCGGCCTGGCTGCGCTCGGCGCGGCGCTGTGGTGGGGGCTGTGTCGAGCGAATTTCACTACGCCGGCCTGGGCCAAGGGCCTGGGGGGCGACCTGCACCGTGCGCTGTTCAGTCGCCGTGCCTGGCCGGCTCAGGTGGGCGGCTCGCTGCTGGTACTGGCGAGCTATGGCGCGATCTTCGTCTGCGCAGCGCGGGCGATTGGCGTCGAGCTGCCGGCCACCACCCTGCTGGCGCTGCTGCCGCCGGTGCTGCTGGCGATGCTGATCCCGCTGTCGGTGGCCGGCTGGGGCTTTCGCGAGGGTGCCGCGGCGCTGGTCTGGCTGGGCGTCGGGCTGCCGCCGGCGCAGGGCGTCGCGGTGTCGATGAGCTATGGGTTGCTGGTGCTGCTGGCCAGCCTGCCCGGGGCGCTGTGCTGGTGGCAGCGAAAGCGCACGGTGGCGCCCGGCTCAGCCAGCGATGGGACCCAGGGCGAGATCGAAGAGGGTGTCGGCGCCGCAGTCGAAGCGCCGCGCCGCGGGGCGCAGCGCCTGGTCGAGGGTGTCGATGACCGGCAGTACCAGGCCCGGGCGCCCGGAGCCGATCAGCAGCGGCGCCACCAGCAGATGCAGGCGGTCGACGCAGCCGGCGGCGATGAACTGCGACACGGTCTGACCGCCGCCCTCGATCAGCACCCTGCGGCAGCCGGCCTGCTGCAGCGCCGCGATGACTGCCTGGGGGGCCACACGGCCCTCGGTATCCCGTGCCAGCCAGCGCCGGGAGACATGAGCGCCGACCCCGTCGGGCGCCGCCACGCCCTCGCCGAGCAGATGCAGGGTGGCGAGTGCCGGGTCCTGGAACACCCGCTGCGCGGCGGACACCCGGCCGCGCGGGTCGAGCACCACGCGCAGCGGCTGGCGACCCTCGACGTGGCGCACGCTGAGCTGCGGGTCATCCTCCGCGGCGGTGCCGGCACCGACCAGTACGGCATCGACCAGGGCGCGCAGCCGGTGCAGGTGAACCAGGCTCTCGACGCCGTTGATGTAGTGGGAGTGGCCGCTGTGGGTGGCAATGCGTCCGTCGAGGCTCTGGCCGAGCTGGGCGACCACCCGCGGCCCGGCATCGCAGACCAGCGGCAGCAGGCTGTCGAGCAGGGCCCCGGCGGCGCTGCCCAATGCCGGCTCGGCATGCCACTGGCCGCCGCGGACCAGCGTCACACGCGCGCTGTCGCGGTGGATGACAAGCTTGGGCTCGCGCTCCCAGGGGTGGTCACGCGCCGTCTGCAGCGCTTGCCAGGCGAGGCTCAGCTGGCTGTCGTCGCGTTGCGGCGCCGCGGGCGCGGTGGGCTGGCTCATGCACGGCCTCTCTCGATCAGAAACGTTCCTCATCATGGGCAGCCCCCGCGGGCGGCACAAGTCCCATGCATCCGTGGCGCTGTTGCGCCCGTACTTCGATTCACTACCCTCAGTGCCATACGCCTACGCGGTTGAGGCGACAAGGAGGCTACATGCCACGTACAGGACATCACGTCGAGCGCGCTATCTTCGATCTTCGCCGCGGCGTACCAGTGGTACTGCAGGACGCCGACACGGCGACGCTGATTCAGCCGCTGGAAGGGCTGCAGGCGAGCCGTCTGGAGGAGCTACAGGCGGAGGCAGCGCTGGTGGTCAGTCGGCATCGTCTGGCGGTACTCGGCGCCGAGCCTGACGCCCATCAGGCCGAGGTGCTGCGACTGCCGCTGAGCGGCTGCGGTCCGCTGGACCTGGCGCGCCTGGAGCGCCTGGCGTTCGGCGCCCAGGCCGAGCCGCGGGTGGCGGCACTGGCCGAGCCGGCGGATGCCGGGGAGCGCGGTGCCCTGGCGCTGATGCGCCGCGCGCTGCTGATTCCCGCAGCGCTCACCCTCAAGCTGACCGGCGCGGCGCGCAGTGCCGCCCAGGCGCGTATCGATGCCGGCGAGTGGCTGAGCGTCGAGGCCGAGGCGGCGCTGGGCTGCTTCGACAGCGCGGCGGGCCTGCTCAAGCGTGTCAGCGAGGCGCGGATTCCACTGGCCGAGGCCACCGAGAGCCGTTTCATCCTGTTTCGTGAGCCGGATGGGCTGCGTGAGCACGTCGCGGTGGTGATCGGTGAGCCCGGCGACTGGCAGCCGGCAGTGCCGCTGCGCCTGCACTCGGCGTGCCTGACCGGCGATCTGTTCGGCAGTCTGCGCTGCGACTGCGGCGAGCAGCTGCGCAACGCGGTGGCCGACATCGAGTCGATGGGCGGCGGGGTACTGCTTTATCTGGCCCAGGAGGGGCGCGGTATCGGCCTGGCCAACAAGCTGCGTGCCTACACCCTGCAGGATGGTGGCCTGGACACCGTGGACGCCGACCAGGTGCTGGGATTCGGCGACGACGAGCGGCACTACCGCGCGGCGGTGGACATGCTCGCTGCGCTACACATCCAGCGCGTCCAGCTGTTGACCAATAATCCGTTGAAGATCGCATCGCTGGAGGCCGGCGGCATCGAGGTGGTGGAGCGCCAGGCGCTGTATGGCCGGCTCACCGATCACAATCGCCGCTACCTGAGTGCCAAGGCCGAGCGCTCTGGCCACCTGCTGGACGATGTGCTGCAGGCCGATGCGTCACGCTCCTCGGCCTGTAAGTAGTCTTGGCTCCTCAGTCCTGTTGCATATAGCTATGGGACTGGGCGAAAGCCCTGCGAGGAGGCGCTGTAAACCATCCTTGGGCGCTACCGATGCCATCCATGGCATCGAAACCTCCTCTTCGGCCTTTCCCCGGTCTTCGTTGTCGCGTTAGCCCTTACTGCGCCCAGCCGGGTAGCGATAGCGTCTGGGTCTCGATCACCACCTCGGCCAGCCGTTCGGCGTAGTGCGCCACCAGCCGCTCGCCCAGCGCGGCGTCGGCCAGGGTGGCGTTGCCGGCGACGCCATCAGCGTGCAGGTCCTCGGCCAGCCAGGCGAAGGCCGCCTCGCCCTCGGGACCCACCACCTTGCCCGCAGCGGCCAGGGTTTCGCTGCTCGCCGGCGGGTGAGCGGCTGCCGCCTGCGTCACCTTGTGCGGCGCCAGATGCAGCATCATGGCGGTTTCCAGGGCCCCGCCGTGGAGGCCGTGACGCAGTTCCTCGGCGGGCAGCCAGTCGCTGGGCGGCGGCGCCAGTCGGGTATAGGTGGCCTTGACCACCAGCATGGCGTGGCGGCGGCGCAGGGCCAGTGCGGCGAGGTCCATTACCGCCTTGTTACCGCCGTGGCTGTTGAGCAGTAGCAGGCGGCGAATGCCGGCCCGGGCCAGGCTGTCGCCGTAGGCCTCCAGGGTGGCGATGGCCAAGGCCGGCGGCAGGCTCAGGGTGCCGGGGTAGCTGGCGTGCTCTTCGCTGGCGCCCACCGCCAGCGGCGGCAGACATACCACGTGACGCTCAGCGCCTGTCTCGGCGGGGCGCCGTGCAAGGGCGTCGAGGGTGGCCTGCTGCAGGCCCAGCCCGATATCGAGGTCGGTGGAGAGCGGCAGGTGGTGGCCGTGCTGCTCGATGGCACCCAGCACCAGGATCGCCACCGGATCCTCGGCGGCCAGTGCACGGAGGCCCGCGCTGGTCAGGTCGGCCCAGTGGCAGAGGGTGGTCATGGCGTCTCTCCGGAGATAGGGCTGGGCTGTCGACGGGCATACAGATCGCCGGAGGCCAGGCCGTCGGCGCCATCTGCGAGCCAGGCACGTATCTGCGCGGGGCTGCGCCACTCGCCCCAGAGGAACGCCCGGCGCTCGCCCTGGATGGCGTTGAAACGGTAGTCGCCGAGCGCCTCGAGGCGTGCCACGCAGGCCTCGGCAACGTCCAGCGCGCCGGCCACGAACTCCACCGATAGCGCCTCTACCGGCTGGCTGAGGCCGGCCAGCACGTCGGCTTCGAAGCCCTCGACATCGACCTTGATGAAGCGCGGCACGCCGAAGCGCGCGATCAGGGCGTCGAGGGTGGTCACCGTCACCGTCACTCGGCGCTCCCAGCGTACCTGGCGAAAGCCGGGGTTGTCGCGGCCGATGCGTTCGCGCCAGTGGCGCGCCAGGGTCGAGACGCTGGGATTGGCGACGCTGATGGCGATCTCGGCCTCGCCCTCCTCGGGGCCGGCGGCCAGCGGCATCAGCACCAGGCCGCGGCGCTCGCCCATCAGGCGTACCAGCCAGCGAAACAACCCCGGCTGCGGCTCCAGCGCCACCACCTCGGCGCCCAGCGCCTGGAAGGCGGCGGTGCGATCGCCGAGATGGGCGCCGATATCGAACGCCAGGTCGCCGGGGGCCAGGAACTCTCCGTAGAGTCGCTGCAGGCCGCGCTGGCGCCCCGGGCGCCAGTACACCACCAGTGAGCGAGCCAGGCCCATAGCGGCCTTGGCGCGCTCCAGCAGCGCTGGAGGAGAGGCGATGGCGTGGGGCATCAGTGTGGTTCCTTGAGCGGTGGTCGGTGACGTGCTGGTCGCTGGCGGCGCCAGCCCAGGTGCTGGAGGGGCATGTCGCCTGGCTGCTCGGGCGGCACGCCGGCGGCTTCAGCGGGGGTGGGGAGCGATAGGGGCGCGTCGAGCCGCGTCAGTACCGCGGCGGGCTGCACGTCGCTGGGTACCGCCAATAGCCCAGCTCGCGCCAGTCCGTTGCCGAGGCGCTGGCTGCCTGACAGGCGCACCAGCAGCGGGGCGCTGATCAGGCCCGCCCACACCGGCGTCAGCCACCAGAAGAAGCTCGGCGTGAACTGGTACATGGCCAGCGCCCAGGCGCCGCCGAGCAGCGTCGCGGCACGGGTATGGGCGAGTGCCTGGCGCCATGCCACCGGCCGGCCCTCGCGGGTCTGCGGGTCCCAGCCGACGCTGCTACCGACCAGAATGCCGATCACGAAGGCGCTGTGGAAGGCCATCATCAGCGGTGCGATGAGGATCGCATGGAGCATTTCCAGCAGCGCACTGGCGCTCAGCCGCCAGCGGCCGCCGAACGCCGCCGGGTTTTGCCAGAGTGCCAGCAGCAGGCCGAACAGCTTGGGCAGCAGCAGCATGGCGGCGGTCAGCGCCAGCAGCGGCATGACCATGGCGCTGGTGTCCAGCGGCCAGTCGGGGAACAGCTGGTAGGTGTCGCTGAAGAAGCGCTCGCGGCTCAAGGCGTTGAGCATGGCATCGGCGCTGCTCAGCCCCAGCATCAGTACCCACAGCAGCGAGGAGAGGTAGGCCAGTGCGCCCATGGCGAAATGCAGGCGGCTGATCGGGTGCAGGCCACTGGCGAACAGCAGGCGCAGGTGCTGGAGGTTGCCCTGGGTCCAGCGACGGTCGCGGCGGGCATAGTCGAGCAGGTTGCCGGGCAGCTCCTCGAAGCTCGCCTGGATGCCCACGTCGAGGCGCACCCGCCAGCCGTCGCGGCGCAGTAGCGCGGCCTCGACGAAGTCGTGGCTGAGGATCTCGCCGCCCAGCGGCGGGCGTCCGGACAGCCGTGGCAGGCCGCAGTGGGCCATGAAGGCGCGAGTGCGGAGGATCGCATTGTGGCCCCAGTAGTTGGCGCAGTCGCCCTGCCAGAAGGCCTGGCCGGCGGCCAGCATGGGGCTGTAGAGCGCCGCGGCGAACTGGGTGAAGCGGCCGAACAGGGTGTGCTGGCGGATCGGGATCGGCACCGTCTGCAGCAGGCCGAGCTCGGGCTCGCGCTGCATGGTACTGATCATCTGCAGCAGGCCAGGGCCGCCCATCACGCTGTCGGCGTCGAGCACCACCAGGTAGTCATAGCGGCGCCCCCAGCGGCGGCAGAACTCGGCCAGGTTGCCGGCCTTGCGGCCAGCGTTATCGGCGCGGCGCCGGTAGTGGAGCGCAAGCCGACCGGCCAGGCGCTGGCGCAGCGCGGCGACATGGCGGCGTTCGTCGGCGGCGATGGCGTCGTCGCGGGTGTCGCTGAGCACGAAGGCTTCGACGCGGTCGTGGAGGTCCTGGTCGGTACTGGCCAGCAGGTCATGGCAGGTCGCCTCGAGGCCGCCCAGGGCGCGTGCCGGATCCTCGTTGTAGATCGGCATGACCAGCGCAGTGCGCGAGGCCAGCGCTGCTGTTGCCGGCGGGGCCTGGCGTGCCAGGGTCAGCGGATCGCGACGCGCGAGGCTGATCACGAAACCGATCAGGGCGGTCCAGAAGGCCAGTGCGATCCAGCCGAAGGTGATCGCGAACAGCCCCAGCACCGCGGCTTGCAATATGCCCAGGCCGCCGTCGTAGAGGATACGGAACATGGTCGCCACGCCCAGCGCGGTGCTGGCCAGTACCAATACGGCCAGGGCCAGCCTGCGCAGCCACAGCAAGGGCTGGCGCGGCGCCGGGTCAGCGTAGCTCATCGGGGTACCAGACATAGCTCCAGGTTTCGCTGATCGGCGAGCCGCGCAGGCTCAGGAAGAGGCGCATGTCCGCCGGCTGGCGGCCCTGGGGCTGGACGCGGAAGCTGGCGCGCCAGGTCTCGCCGTCGGGCAGGCGCTGGACCTGTACTTGGTGGATATCACCCTGAAGGGTCGAGAGCTCGGCCTCTACCGGCTGGCTGGCATCCAGGCCGGACAGCTCGCCGCCGTGGAAGTCGACGATGAACTGGCGCCGGCTGCGCGGCGGCGGGTCGCTCTGCCCGGGGATCGCCGCCCAGCCGCTGCGTGTACGTATCACGCTGGCCTGGCGCTGTTCGTCGAGGCGCGCGCCGAAGGTCTGGGTGCGGTAGTGAAAGCGCCGCGACTCGCCGGCGTTGAGCGGCTGCTCGGGTACCCAGTAGGCGACGATGTTGTCGTTGGTCTCGGTGTCGGTAGGAATCTCCACCAGTTCGACGCTGCCGCGCCCCCAGTCGCCGCCCAGCGCCTCGACCCACTGGCTGGGGCGTCGCTCGTAGCGTGCTTCCATATCCAGGTAGGCGTCGAAGTCACGCTCGCGCTGTACCAGTCCGAAGCCCCCCGGGGACTCGTCCTGCAGCCCCGAGATGCGCAGCCGGCGCGGATTGGAGAGCGGCCGCCAGATCCACTCGCCGGCGGCGGTGCGCATCGCCAGGCCGTCGGAGTCGTGGACCCGCGGGCGGAAGTCGTCGGCGCCGTAGGGGCTGGTGTCGCCGTGGGTGAACATGCTGGTCAGCGGCGCCACGCCGAGCTTGGCCACGTCGCGACGGGCGAACAGCCGGGCGTCGACCTCCACCTCCACGTCGCGCCCGGGGTGGATGTCGAAGCGGTAGGCACCGGCAAGCGACGGGCTGTCGAGCAGCGCCAGCACGCTCATCTGAGTGGCATCCTCATCCGGCTTTACCAGCCAGAATTCGCGGAAGGCCGGGAACTCCTCGCCGTGCGGCGCTGCGGTGTCGATGGCCAGGCCGCGCGCCGAGAGCCCGTAGCCCTGGTCGCGGCCGACCAGGCGGAAGTAGCTGGCGCCGAGGAATACCGCGAACTCATCGGCGTAGTCGCCGCGGTTGAGGGGGTAGTGAATCCGGAAGCCGGCGTGCCCTGCGCCCTCGAGATCGGCGTCGAGCAGGCGTTCGGCGTCGCCGTCGTAGTTATAGTCGTCGCTGGAGAAATCCAGGCGACGGCTCTCCCCCTCCTCAATCAGATGCAGGGTCACCGGCGTATCGAACAGGAAGCCGCTGTGAAACAGCTGCACCGAGAACAGCCCGTCGTCGCGCCAGATCGCCTGGTCGCCGCGAAAGCGGATCTGGCGATAGGTGTCATAATCGAGATTGCGCAGTGCCGCTGGCAGCGTTGCGCGGCTGCTGTCGTGCGGTTCGTCGGCAAGCGCTGCGGCGCGTTCGATGACTGCTTCGAAGTGGCGCTGAGTGCTCTCCTCGGCGCTGGCCAAGGGCATCGCCAACCACCAGCAGGCGCATCCCAGGGCGGTGCGTGTCATGCGGTTCAACGGCGTCTCCTTGGCAGGGTGAGGGAAATTAAAACGAGACATAACTTGTACATATTTCAATTACAGTACATGTTTTATTCAGCTGCCACCTATAAAAAAAGGATTTCGTGCCCATGCGCTGGCTGATCAGCGGCCTGCTACTCAACATCCTAGTGCTGATTCCGCTGTGGTGGCGGTATACCGAGGTCACGCCGCGACTGATCGCCTGGGAGGCGTGGTGGCTGGCGGCGCTGTTCACGCTGCTGCCGCTGGCTGCCTGGAGCCTTGCGCTGCGCGGGCTGGCGGTGGCCCTGGTGATGGCCGGTGTGCTGGCCGGGCTCGGCGAGGCCGCCGCCCAATTGGCGCTGGGGCGCTCGCTCAACGTCTACCTTGACCTGCCGCTGCTGCGCGCCGTCTACCATCTGCTGCAGGGCAACCTCGGCCAGGTCGCCGCCGTGCTGGCCATGGTCGGCGGCGCGCTGCTGATCGCGATCGTGACCTGGGGCGTGGCGCGGCTGCTGGCGAATGCTTTGGCAGCGCGGCCTGTTGGAGCGTGGCGCTGGCTGCTGGCCTCGCTGCTGGCCGGCGTCACGCTGCTTGCCGGGCTGGAGATCGCCGGCACCCGGCTGCTGCCTGCGGCACGCACGCCGCTGATCGATACCTGGCGCTACCAGGCCGAGCAGGTGGTGGCCACCCACCGCGCCCGCCAGGCCTTTAGTGAGCGACTCGCCGAATCGCCGAGCCCGGCCCGGCCGCTGCCGGGGCTCGAGGAGCGCGATGTGATCCTGGCCTTTATCGAGTCATACGGCGTTGCCGCGCTGGAGGATGCACGCTACTCGCATGTTTTGCTGCCGACCCTGGCCGAGATGGAGGAGAGACTGGCCGCGGCCGGACTCTCGGTGGTGTCCGGGGTGCTCGACGCGCCGATTCGCGGCGGCCAGTCGTGGCTGGCGCATGCCACCGCGCTGAGCGGGCTATGGATCGACAACCAGCTGTGGTACCGGCTGCTGCTCGACAGCGAACAGGCCACTTTGGTGGATGATTTCCGCGCCACCGGCCAGCGAACCCAGACGCTGATGCCGGCCATCACCATGCTCTGGCCGGAGGGCGAGGCCTACGGTTTCGACGACATCTACGCCGCCGCCGACATCGACTACGCCGGCCCGCCGCTACACTGGGTGACCATGCCCGACCAATTCGTGCTCGACTACTACCAGCGGCGCATTCGCGGGCCGCAAGCTGCGCCGCTGTTTACCCAGATGGCGCTGATCTCCAGTCATGCGCCCTGGACGCCGATCCTGCCGGTGCTCGAGGATTGGGAGCTGATCGCTGACGGCAGCCTGTTCGCCCCCTGGGAGCATGCCGGCGACCCGCCCGAGGTGCTGTGGCAGGATATCGAGCGCATCCGTGATCACTACGCCTGGTCGGTCAACTACTCGGTCAAGGCTACCGCTCGCTGGGCCGAACGGGCGGTGGACGACAATACCCTGCTGATCATGCTCGGCGACCATCAGGCCGCGCCGCTGATCACCGGCGAGGGCGCCAGCCTCGGCGTGCCGGTGCATATCATCAGCGGCGACGCCGCGCTGCTGGCGCCGTTCCTCGAACGCGGCTTCGTGCCGGGCAGCGTGCCGCCGCCGTCGGAGGGCGCGGCAGGGATGGACCGCCTGCGCGGCTGGCTGCACGAAGACTTTGGAGAACCCGGCGCCGAGCTCGCCCCGCTGGATAACGATCAACGACGCCCAGGAGCCACGCCATGAGCGAGTCCTTGACCCCGGTGATTCTCGCCGGCGGCAGCGGCAGCCGGCTGTGGCCGCTGTCGCGCCAGCACTACCCCAAGCAGTTCCTGACCCTGGGCGGGTTGCCGGGTGGGCAGGCCCCCGACGCTGCTCCCCGCAGCCTGCTGCAGCAGACCCTGGCGCGCCTGGCTGGTTTGCGCCTGGCGCCTGCGCTGGTGGTGGGCAGCGAGCCGCATCGCTTCCTGCTCGCCGAGCAGCTGCGCGAGGCCGGGGTCGGCGATGCCACCCTGCTGCTCGAGCCGGAGGGGCGCAATACCGCCCCGGCGATTGCCTGTGCGGCGCTTCATGCATGTCGCGATGGCAGCGATCCGCTGCTGCTGGTGCTGCCCGCCGACCATTTGATCCGTGATGACCAGGCGTTCCGCTCGAGCGTGGCGGCGGCGGCGAGCCTGGCGGCAAGCGGTGAGCTGGTGACTTTCGGCGTGGTGCCCGAATACGCCGAGACCGGCTACGGCTATGTGCAGCGAGGTGCGGCGCTGGGCGAGTCGGGGTACCGCCTGTCGCGCTTCGTCGAGAAACCCGACCGCGCCACCGCCGAGGTGTACCTGGCCAGCGGCGACTACCTGTGGAACAGCGGCATGTTCGTGTTCCGCGCCTCGCGCTACCTCGACGAGCTGGCGACGCGCCAGCCGGCCATGCTCGCCGCCTGCCGTGCCGCGCTGGACGCTGCCCGCGAGGACCTCGACTTCCTGCGCCTCGACGCCGAGGCGTTCCGGACAAGTCCTGCCGACTCCATCGACTATGCGGTGATGGAGCATGCCAGTCGCGCGGCAGTGGTCCCGCTGGACGCCGGCTGGTCGGATATCGGCGGGTTCCAGGCGCTGTGGGAGGCCAGCGCCAAGGATGAGCGCGGTAATGCCGTGCATGGCGATGTGCAGCTGCACGACTGCCGCGGGCTGCTGGTACACGCCGAGCAGCGCCTGGTCAGTGCCCTGGGGGTAGAGGACCTGGTGATCGTCGTGACCCAGGATGCGGTGCTGGTTGCGGATCGTCGGCGCAGCCAGGAGGTCAAGACGCTGGTCGAGGGGCTGCTGGCGGCGGGGCGCGAGGAGCCGATCGAGCATCCTCGGGTACATCGGCCCTGGGGTAGCTATCAGGCCATCGAGCGCGGCCAGCGCTACCAGGTCAAGCACATCACGGTGGCGCCGGGGGGGCGCCTCTCGCGGCAGCTGCACCATCACCGCGCCGAGCACTGGGTGGTGGTCAGCGGCACCGCCAGGGTGACCCTCGATGAGCGCGAATTCATGCTCAGCGAGAACCAGTCGACCTATATCCCCATCGGCGCCACCCACCGTCTGGAGAACCCCGGCAAGATCCCGCTGGAGCTGATCGAGGTGCAGTCGGGGAGCTACCTGGGTGAGGACGATATCGTGCGGTTCGAGGATCTCTACGGCCGCGGCTAAGAAACACTGCATAAATGTCTGCGCGGGCGAATCACGGCGTTGCGCGGTGCTGGTGCGCCAGCCCGGTCGGAATCCTCACCTATACCCCATAGGCTCCGGTTGACTCGCAGCCTTCGGCTTCTCGCCCCTTCGGGACCATCCTCCGGATGTTTGTCGCTTCGCTCGGTACTGTGCTCCGTGCGCTTTGCGCCCCACAGGGATGTGGGAAGTGCGTTGGTTCGTCGGGAACGAACCTAGCCGCTTCATCCCGCTCGACGATTTATTCAGCGTTTCTCGGGAGATTAATAAAGTCGGAATGAGGGGTGGTCGGGATGCCCCTGCTGCTCCTGGATCACCTTGCGGTAGCGCTTGTATTCCCACTGGTACTGGGCCGGTTCCAAGGAAATGGCGGCCTCCACGCAGGCGTTGACGCCGGCCGCCGAGGCGGTCTCGTCGGTCTCGTAGACCCGTGTGTCGGCGGCCAGGAAGTGGATCACGAAGCCCTTGCCCGGCACCCGCTGCGCCACCCCGGTGACCACCCGCGCCTGGGTGCGGGCGACCAGCTTGGGCAGCAGGGTGGCGGTATAGGCCAGGCGGCCGTAGAAGGGGGCGAACACGCCGCTGCCCCAGTCCGGCTCCTGGTCGGGCAGGATGCCCACCGCCTCGCTGCGCTTGAGCGCCTTGAGCAGCGCCGCCACGCCGCGCGGGTTGGTGGGCACCAGGCTGGCGCCCATGCGTTCGCGGCCGTGGCGAATCACCGGGTCGAGGCGCTCGATCTTGGGAGGCTCGTACATGGCGGTGAACGGGAAGTGGCTCGACAGCCAGAAGTTGAGCACCTCCCAGTTGCCGAAGTGGGGCGCCAGCACGATGACCCCGCGGCCCTCGGCGCGGGCGTCATCGAGCAGCTCGCGACCGTGGACATCGATGATCGAGCGTTCCACGCGGCCCGGCTCGGCCATCCAGGCGAAGCCCAGCTCAAGCATGGTGGCGGTGGAGTGAGCGAGGCTGCTGCGGGCCAGCCGGCGACGCTCGGCGTCGCTCTGCTCGGGGTAGACCTCGGCCAGGTTGATCTCGGTGACCTCGCGCTCGCGACGGCTGAAACGGTGTACCAGCGGTCCGGCGATGCGCGCCAGCCGCCACAGCAGGCCCAGGCGGCAGCCGGCCAGGCTGCGCCAGATCCCGGCAATCAGTTTGGCCTGAAGCGGCGAGGCGCTGGAGCGTGGCTTACGGCTCATGGTTCAGAACAGCCAGGTGTCGACGTTGTCCGGGGCGCGCTGGGCCTGCAGGGCCTTGATACCCTTGACGCAGCGAATCACCAGCCACACCACGACCACCAGCCATAGCACGAAGCCGATGGCGATCAGGGTCAGGATGCCGGCCAGCAGGAAGTAGACCAGCGAGATCCAGAAGGTACGGATCTGGAAGCGGTAGTGCTCGTCGAGCCAGTCGGGGCCCTTGCCGCGGTAGACGTAGGCGATCACCACGCCGATCAGCGAGGTCAACCCGCCGGTGGCGATTCCTGCCAGATGCAGCACATAGACCACGATGGGGATGGTGGTATCCGGCCCATTCGACGGTTCGACCGGATTGGGCTCGGGAGTGACGGTATCATTCATCGGGTCATCCTTGAGGCGTTACCATATGGGCCTTCATGATACCCGCCCTATCCGCCGATGCCAGCACCGAGCCGCCGTCATGACCGAGAGCCCCACCTGCCCGCTGTGCGGTGCCGCCCACTGCAGCCACTATCACCGCGACCAGCGGCGCGACTACCTGCAGTGCCCGCGCTGCGCGCTGATCTTCGTGCCGCCTGCCTACCACCTGGCGCCGGCAGAGGAGCGCGCGGTCTACGACCAGCACCAGAATTCGCCGGATGACGCCGGCTACCGACGTTTCCTGTCGCGCCTGTTCACGCCGCTGGCCGCCGAGCTGGCCCCCGGGGCTCGCGGCCTCGACTTCGGCAGCGGCCCGGGGCCGACGCTGTCGGTAATGTTCGAGGAGGCCGGCCACCCGATGCGCATCTATGATCCCTACTATGCGCCGGACAGCGCGGTGCTGGCGGGGGAGTACGACTTCATCACCGCCACCGAGGTGGTCGAGCACCTGGCGGCCCCCGGCCGCGAACTCGAGCGGCTGGTGGCGCTGCTGCGACCTGCTGGCTGGCTGGGGCTGATGACCAAGCGGCCGCGCGACCGCGCGGCCTTCGCCAGCTGGCACTATATCCTCGACCCCACCCATGTGTGCTTCTACAGTGAAGCTACCTTCGAATGGCTGGCCGAGCATCTGGGGATGCAGGTGGTATTTCCGGCGGCTGACGTGGTGATGATGCGCCGCGACCCTAAACGCTATCGCCGCATGACCTGACGCAGATTTTCCCTCCTTCCAGCGTGGTAGTGTAGGTCTCTGCCAATCATCACCACGCGCAACGCCTAAGGGAATAGCGATGCAATCGGAAGGTAGTCCGGGCTCTCTGCAGCAGACCAACGGTGAGCGCCCCCCGCGCCTGGTAGCGACCGGCGACTGGACACTGGCCTACTACGCCACGCTGTGCCGAGAGGTCGAGCGCTGGCGGGGAGCTGAAACGCTCGAGCTTGCCCAGGTCCAGAGGCTGGACACCGCCGGCGTCGTGCTGTTTGCGCGCCTGCTTGGCGTAGCGCGCCTGCGCGCCCTGGCCGCGAGCGACACCTCGCTCAGCGATGAGCGCCGTGCGCTGCTGCGCATGGTCTGCGATGCCCTCGACAAGGCCGAGCAGCAGCCTGTAGCGCAACAGACGACGCTGCTTGGCGATGGTCTGGCGGGCATCGGCAGGGCCGTGCAGTTGAACCTGCAAAACCTCGTCGGTCTGCTCGGCTTTATCGGGCTGACGCTCACTGTCGCCGCGCGGGTAGCGCTGCGACCGGGCCGTTGGCGGGTCAATGCGCTGATGAGCCAGATCCAGAATACCGGCCTGAATGCGCTACCGATCGTGGCCCTGCTGACCTTCATGATCGGCGCGGTAGTGGCGTTTCTGGGTGCCACGGTGCTCGACGCCTTCGGTGCCAGCGTCTATACCGTCGACCTGGTCGCCTACTCCTTCATGCGTGAATTTGGCGTGCTGCTGGCGGCAATCCTGGTGGCCGGCAGAACCGCCAGCGCCTTTACCGCGCAGATCGGCTCGATGAAGGTCAACGAGGAGATCGATGCGCTGCGCGTGCAAGGTTTCGATCCGGCCGAGTGGCTGGTGCTGCCGCGGGTGCTCGCGCTGCTGATCACGCTACCGCTGCTGGCCTTCGTCGGCCTGCTGTCGGGGCTAGTGGGCGGGGGACTGGTGGCGCTGCTGTCCCTCGAGATCCCGCTGGGGCGGATCATGGCCATCTACCGCGACGTGCCGCTGCAGCACTTCCTGGTGGGGATGGGCAAGGCGCCGGTGTTTGCCTTCCTGATCGCCGTGATCGGCTGTCGGGAGGGCTTCAGGGTCAGCGGTAGCGCCGAGTCGGTTGGCCAGCACACCACCTCGAGCGTGGTGCAGAGCATCTTCGTGGTGATCCTGGTCGATGCGCTGGCGGCCCTGTTCTTCATGGAGATGGGCTGGTAATGAGTGATAAACAGCAACGCCTGCCTGAGCCCGGAGACGCGATCATCCAGGTGCGTGGACTGCAGAATCGCTTCGCTGAGCATGTGGTGCACGAGCATCTCGATCTCGACGTCATGCAGGGGGAAATCCTCGGCGTGGTGGGGGGCTCAGGCAGCGGCAAATCGGTACTGCTACGGAGCATCGTCGGCTTGGTGCGGCCAAGTGGCGGCGAGGTAGTGATGCTGGGCGAGCGTCTCGACCAGCTATCCGAGCGTCGGCGCGTGCTGCTGGAGAGGCGCTGCGGCGTGCTCTTCCAGCAGGGCGCGCTATTCTCTTCGCTGACCGTCACCCAGAACGTGGCGCTGCCGCTGAGTGAGCACCTGAACCTGCCGCGTGCCGAGGCCGAGCAGCTGGCCGCGGTCAAACTGGCGCTGGTGGGACTACCGGCGCATGCCGGTGAGCTGTCGCCCTCGGCGCTCTCCGGGGGCATGATCAAGCGCGCTGCCCTGGCGCGGGCGCTGGCCCTGGACCCCGACATCCTGTTTCTCGACGAGCCCACCGCCGGGCTCGATCCCATCGGCGCCGCGGCCTTCGATCAGCTGCTGCTGACGCTGAGAAACGCCTTCGGGCTGACGGTCTTCCTGGTGACCCACGATCTCGACACGCTGTATACCACGTGCGACAGGATCGCCGTGCTCTCCGGCAAGAGGGTGCTGGTCGCCGATACTCTGAGCGTCGTCGAACAGACCGATGACGAGTGGATTCGTGACTATTTCCATGGTCCTCGTGGGCGCAGTGCCCAGCTGGCCAAACACTCGGCAAGGGAGGCTTGAGCGATGGAGCCACGTGCCAATCACATCATGATCGGTGGCATTACCCTGCTGCTCATCGCTGCCACGGCGCTGTTTGGCCTATGGCTGGTCAGGTTCGGCGATGAGCGCGAGACGCGTCCCATCGATGTGGTCTTCCAGGAGGCGGTGAGCGGCCTATCCGACGGCAGCCGCGTCGAGTACAACGGCCTGCGCGTCGGGTCGGTCAGCGGCTTGCGTATCGATGAGAATGATCCGACCCAGGTCATCGCGCGCATTACGGTGGCTGCCGATACGCCGGTGACCACCGATACCCAGGCGCGTATCGCCATGACCAGTATCACCGGCTCATCGCATATCCAGCTGAGTACCGACTCCTTGAGCGGGCCGCCGCTGGTGGCCGAGCGGGACGGCGAGGTGCCGGTCATCATTGCCGAGCCCTCGCCGTTTGCACGCCTGCGCACCAACTGGGAAGCGTCCGTGGCTGGCGTTAACTCGCTGGTCGACAATGTCAATCAGATGTTCTCGGAAGAGAACGCCAATAGCATTGCCATGATCCTCGGCAACGTCGAAGCGCTAAGCCGTTTTGCCCTCGACAACCAGGAGGAAGTGGGAGACGCCGTGAGCAACCTGGCCAGTGCGACCGACTCTGCCGACCAGGTGTTCCAGCGTCTCGATAGTTTGGTCATCGATACCAGCCGGATGCTGGACGTGCATGGCGAAGAGACGATGCGCAGTGTGGCCGATGTCATGCGCCGCCTGGATGTCGTAATGACCTCGGTGGAAGAGATCCTCAACGACAATCGCGGCTCCATCGAGCAGGGGCTGCAGGGGGTCAATGCTCTCGAGCCGGCGATTCGCGATTTTCGCGATGCGGTCAACACGATCGAACGCACCACCCGCCAGTTCGATAGCGACCCGGCCGGCTACATGCTGGGACGCGAGCGCTTACCGGAGTTCAATCCATGAGACATGTCACCGCTAAACTGAGCGTCCTGGCGACACTGCTGCTGCTCGTGGGGTGTACGGTATTTCCCGAGCGTGAGCCGCGCCAGGTCTATCAGCTCCCGGCATCGCAGCTCGCGGCCAGTCAAGCGCCGGCAAGCGAGAGGGTATTGAGAGTCGCCAGGCCTGCCGTCGATGAGGTGCAGGGCGGCATGGACATCGTGGTGGCGCCCGACCCGATCACCCTCCAGAGCTATGGCCAGGCGCGCTGGAACGCCCCTGTGCCAGTGATGCTGCGCGATCATCTGATGGAGGCCTTCCTGCGTGACGGCCGCCTGGCGCGCGTGGTCTCCGACCAGCAGGGCGTTGCCGCGGACCTGCAGCTAGGCGGGCAGCTGCGCGCCTACCGGGTCCAGTATGAGCAGGGTGAACCCTTCGCCATGATCGTCTTCGATGCTCATCTGGTCGATATCGCGCGCAACCGCATCGTGCGCAGTCAACGCTTCGAGGTGCGCGAGGCGCTCGACGACGCTGCCGTCGAACAGGCCGTGATGGCGCTCTGGCGTGCCACTGAAAGGCTCGCCGGTGAGCTGGTCGAGTGGACAGTCGATTGATAAGCGAGGAGACGTGATGTATCGCCAAGCCTCTGCGGGATTGTTCAAGGGGATGAATGCTCGGGTTACGCTGATCGCCATCATCATGGTGGGGGCAGCCCTGGTGTACGGGGCCTTCTTTACCGAGCATCTGGCCGAGCTCCTCGAGCGTGTGCGTGGATTGGTGAACCCCTTTCTCGAGTGGTACTACGTCCTGCTGGTGGCTTTTCTATTGCTGTTCATGATCTGGCTGGGCGTCGGGCGCTTCAAGAACGTCCGCTTGGGAGGGGATAACGAGCAGCCAGAGTTCACCTTCTTCTCCTGGATTTCGATGCTGTTTGCCGCCGGTACGGGGGTGGGGATTCTGTTCTGGGCGGTGGCCCAGCCGATCATGCAGTTTCAGGAAAACCCCTTTGTGGCCGATGGAATGAGCCCGGAGGCGGCGCGGCTGGCAATGCGCTTGACCTACTTTCACTGGGGGCTCAATGGGTGGGCGATCTTTTCGTTTGTGGCGCTGGTGCTGGCCTACTTCGCCTATCGCCGCAATCTGCCGCTGACGGTGCGCTCCGGGCTGGAGCCGATCCTGGGTAAGCGCACCCATGGCATGCTGGGGGACCTGGTCGACCTGCTGGCGGTGTTCGGCACGGTATTCGGGATCGCCACCACGCTGGGGCTGGGTGTCCAGCAAATGAATGCTGGACTGGACGCGGTATTCGGACTGTCGTCATCGGTCACCCTCCAATTGGTCATCACCGCCGTCATCATGAGCGTGGCAACGTTGTCGGTGGTCTCCGGCGTCAAGCGCGGCGTGCGTCTGCTCTCGGAGGCCAACTTCTGGCTGAGTATCGCGGTGGTGGTCTTCATGCTGCTGTTCGGCCCGACCCAGTACCTGATTGCCCTGACCATCGAATCCGCCGGCGACTATCTGCAAAACCTGCTGGGCATGACCTTTCATACCAATGCCACCATTGCCGATGATTGGCAGTCCGAGTGGACGGTGTTCTTCTGGGGCTGGTGGCTGGCCTGGTCGCCTTTCGTCGGCATGTTCATTGCGCGGGTCTCGCGGGGGCGCACCTTTCGCGAGTTCGTGATGGGCGTATTGCTGGTGCCCACGGTGATCACCATTATCTGGATTGGCCTGTTCGGTGGCACCGCGCTCTATCACGAGCTTTTTGGCGCAGGGGGAATCATCCAGGCCGTTGACGACGATGTGGCCACCGCGCTGTTCGCCACGGTGGCCGCCATGGACCTGGGCATTGTTGGCGTCGGCGTATCGGCGGTACTGGTGGTGCTGATTGCCACCTACCTGATCACCTCCGCCAATGCCGGGACCCTGGTGATCAACACCATTCTTGCCGGCGGTGATCCCGAGCCGCCTACCGGGCATCGCATCATCTGGGGCGTGGTGCTGGGCCTGCTGACGGCGGTATTGCTACTCGCCGGTGGGCTGGAAACGCTGCAGTCGGCGGTGATCATGGCGGCCTTGCCGTTCTCGGTGGTGGTGATCCTGATGGTGGTGGGGCTGCTAAAGGCGCTGCACGGCGAGCGTTTTGCCGCACGTACCGGGGCGCGCACCGAAGCGCCACGCGAGCCGTGGGTGGATCTCGATGATGCGGGGATCCAGGCGACGCCGGTGTCGCCGGATGAGCGCCATCTTCACCATTGAGCGCTAAGCCATGCCCAGGGGGCCGCTCGATGAGCGGCTTCTAAACAGCCATTGACTTCTCTATGGCCGGGTGTATATTCCCCGCGTCTCCCTGCATACGGCTGACCCGGCAGGCATTCATTGGCAATCTCTGCCACGCTTTTTCCTGTCGATTCTCATGCCTGTGAGGCTGAATTCATGTCGCGGCAACTACTCTCTATGGCGCTGGCGCCGCTGCTGGGGTTGTTCATCCTCGGTATCGGTAACGGCTTCCTCGCCACCCTGATCACCCTGCGTCTCGATGATGCCGGCTACTCGCCGGTGGTCATCGGCTGGGTCTCCTCGGCCTACTTCATCGGCCTGGCGCTGGGCGCGGTGTTCAACGACCGGCTGCTATTGCGCATTGGCCATATCCGCGCCTACGGCTGCTTTGCTTCCATCGTCGCGGTCACCGTGCTGCTGCAGGGGCTGTGGCTGGATGCCTACGCTTGGTTCTTGCTGCGCCTGATCGGTGGCTGGGCCACGGTGGGCGTCTATCTGGTCATCGAGAGCTGGCTGCTGACCTCCGGCGACCAGAAGGTGCGCGGCCGGCTGCTGGCGATGTACATGATCTCGCTCTACGCCGCTGGCGCCATTGGCCAGCTGCTGCTCGGGGTCACCGACGCCGCCGGGGTCACCCAGCCGTTCATGGTGATCGGCATGCTGGCGGCACTCTCGGTGCTGCCTATGGCGATGATCCCGCGGGTCTCGCCGTTGATCGAGCACGCCGAGCCGCTGTCGCCGTGGCGGCTGATCACCGTTACTCCTACTGGCGTCGTGGGCAGCTTCGGCTCGGGCCTGCTGGTGGCGGCGATCTACAGCCTGCTGCCGCTCTATCTGCAGCGGGTGGGCCTGTCGGTCAACCAGATAGGCCAGATGATGGCAGTGGTGGTAGTGGGTGCGATGCTGCTGCAGTACCCCATTGGCCGCTGGTCGGATCGTCACGATCGCCAGCAGGTGCTGATCCTGATCGGCGCCTTCTGTGTGGTGATTTCGGCCGGCATGCTGTGGCTGCCGCTCAATACCTGGCTGCTGGCCGGTCTGCTGTTCCTGCTCGGCGGTGGGGTGTTCGCGCTCTACCCGGTGGCAGTGAGCCACGCCGCCGACCGCGCCCCGGCCGGCGCGCTGGTGCGCATGAGCCAGGGCCTGCTGCTGATCAACGCCATCGGCTCGACGCTCAGCCCGCCGCTGATCACGCCGGTGATGAGCGCTGTGGGCGACGGCGGCCTGTTCTGGTCGCTGGGCGCACTGGGGCTGATGCTGGTGGCGTTCTTTGTCTGGCGTCGCAGCGTGCGCCCGGCGCCGCTGCCGGTGGCGCCGTTCGCGCCGAGCACGCCGATGACCTCGGTGGGTGCCGAGCTGGGGGTGACCGAGGAACTGATGCAGGGCGCCATCGAGCACGAGCACGCCGAGGATCTCTCGGCGGTGGTGCCCGATGTCGAGGTGGCCGAACCGCTGGTCGGTCCGCCGCGTGAAGACGCCGCGCACATCGACTACTTCGACGTCGACGCCGAAGCCGGCCCGCATGGTGATGACTCACCGTCGCGCGGCTAATGGCTTGCCGTGGTGGCGCTTGCCAGGCACCGTATAGGCCTTATGTGCAGCGCAACAGGAGCGAGCGATGAGTGAATTGACGATCGGCGTGGTCGGCGCCGGCACCATGGGCCAGGGCATTGCCCAGGTGGCCATTGCCAGCGGTTTCCAGGTGGTGCTGTGTGATGTTGTCGAGGCGTCCCTCGAACGCGGCCAGGCGGCCATCGACAAGCGCCTGGCCAAGCTGGTCGACAAGGAGAAGCTCGATGACGCCGAGCGCCAGGCGGCCCTGGCGCGGCTGACCAGCACGACCCAGCTGGATGGCCTGGCCGGCTGCCAGGTGATCATCGAGGCGGCGCCGGAGGATCCCGAGCTCAAGGAGCGCCTGTTCCGTGACCTCGACGCCCTGGCGCCGGATGCCATCCTTGCCTCCAACACCTCGTCACTGTCGCTGACCCGGCTGGCGGCGGTCTGCGAACGCCCCGAGCGGGTGGTCGGCATGCACTTCTTCAATCCGGTGCCGGTTCTCAAGCTGGTCGAGGTAATTCGCGCCGAACAGACCTCGGATGCCACCGTCGAGGCGGTGCAGGACCTCGCCGAGCGCCTCGGCAAGACCGCGGTGCTGATCGCCGACGCCCCGGGGTTTGCCGTCAATCGCCTGCTGGTGCCGATGATCAACGAGGCCGCCTTCCTGCTCCAGGAGGGCGTGGCCAGCGCCGACGATATCGACGCCAGCATGAAACTCGGCGCCGCCCATCCCATGGGACCGCTGCAGCTTGCCGACCTGATCGGCCTCGACGTCTGCCTGGCGATCATGGAGGTGCTGCAGCAGGGCTTCGGCGATCCCAAGTACCGCCCCTGCCCGCTGCTCCGGCGCATGGTCGCCGCCGGTTATCTGGGCCGCAAGAGCGGCCGCGGTTTCCACGTCTACGACTGAGTGGAGCGAGTGATGAGCGATAACCTGATCGAACGCAGCGAACGCCACGGCCTCGTCTGCCTGACCGTCAATCGGCCCAAGGCGCTGAACGCGCTCAACAGCGCGGTGCTCGACGCCCTGGCCGCCGAGCTCGATGCACTAGAGGCGGAGCCCGGCCTGCGCGGGGTAGTGATCACCGGTGCCGGCGACAAGGCCTTCGTGGCGGGGGCCGATATTACCGAGATGCGCGAGCTAAGCGCCGCCCAGGCGCGGGACTTCGCCCAGCGCGGCCTGGCCACGCTGAAGCGGCTGGAAGCACTGCCGGTGCCGGTGGTGGCGCTGGTCAACGGCTTCTGCCTCGGCGGTGGTTGCGAGCTGGCGCTAGCCTGCGACTGGGCGGTGGCCAGCGACAACGCCATCTTCGGCCAGCCCGAGGTGGCGCTGGGGGTGATCCCTGGCTTCGGCGGTACCCAGCGCCTGCCGCGCCGGGTCGGCCCGGCCATGGCGCTGGACCTGGTCACCACCGGGCGCAAGATCGACGCCCAGGAGGCGCTGCGCATCGGCCTGGTCAACCAGGTGCTGCCCCAGGCCGAGCTCGACGCCTACGTCGGACGGCTCGCTAAGCAGCTCGGCGGCAACGGTCCCCAGGCGGTGCGTGGCGCCAAGCAGGCGGTCCACGACGGCCACGACCAGGACCTCGACAGCGCCCTGGCGCTGGAAACAGGACTGTTTGCCCTGGCCTTTGCCGGCTACGAGCAGCGCGAAGGCATGGGCGCCTTCGTCGACAAGCGCAAGCCGAACTTCTGATCGGAGCACATCGCTTAGCGGCGAGCTTGCCCCATGAAGCCCTCCAGCTCGGCGGGGGTGTCGATATCCCGACAGACCCCGCCATCCTCGACGGCGATCTCCCGATAGCAGTGGCGGTGACGGCGAATGATCTCGCGGGCGCCTTGGTCGCCGTCCAGCGATGCCAGCTCGGACCACATCTCCCGGCCAAAAATCACCGGATGGCCGGGTCGGCCGGCATGGCAGGGGCGCAGAATCGTTGCGGCATCGGCGTGGTCCTGCAGGCGCCTCAGCGTGGCGGGGGAGATCGCCGGCATATCGCCGAGCAGTACGGCGGCGGCGGCAACGTCGGCCAGTTCGGGGTCGCGGCCAAGCGCGGCGATGGCATCGCCGAGACTCGCGCCCAGGCCGCGCTCGGCGCGGGGAGCGCGGATGATCGGCGTGGTCGCGGCTAGCCCCAGGGCGTGCGGGTCGTCGTCTTCGCGCAGCACCACCCGCAGCAGGGCAAAGGCCTGTTGAGCACGCGCCAGGGTCGCGGCCAGCAGAGTCTGTTCACCTGTCAGAGGAGCGCTGCGCTTGTCATGGGCGCCGAAACGCCGCGAATAGCCGGCGGCCATGATGATCGCCACGCAGGCGTTGGCGCGGGGCGACTCACCGTTCATCTCATAGCTCATCGCGGGCCTTGCCGCGCTGCACGCGCAGGATATCGGCCATCACCGCCAGGGCGATCTCGGCGGGTGCCTTGCTGCCCAGGTCGAGGCCGATGGGCATGTGCAGGCGGGCAACCTCCTCGTCGCTGAGACCGCCGGAACGGCGCAGGCGCTCGGCGCGCGCGTCAGAAGTGCGCCGCGAGCCCATCACGCCGATATAGAACGCCGGCGTGCGCACCGCTTCGATCATCGCCAGGTCGTCGATACGCGGGTCATGGGTCAGGGCGACGACGGCGGTGGCCGCATGGCAGGCGCCAGAGGCGATGAACTGCGACGGCAGCACCCGCTGCAGTTCGACCCCGTCGAGCTCGATGTCGCGATGCTGCTCGTCACGGGGGTCGCACACAATCACTTCGAAGCCGAGGCTCAGAGCAAACCGGGCGCAGGCCTCCGAGACCGGTGAGATGCCGGCGATGATCAGCCGCGCCGCGGGGCCGATGCGCAGCTGGACCGTGCGCCGCTGCGGGTCGCGTACCACCCTCGGCCCGGTGCCGTCATCGCTGAGGAAGTGCCTGCGTCCGGAGTCGAGATCGACGCAGCGCAGTAGCCCGCGCTGCCCGAGCAGCGTGGCGTGGAATACCTCCAGATGGACCAGGGTCTCGGCGTCCGCTGCCAGGCGCTCGACCAGCACGTCGAGGGTGCCGCCACACGGCAGGCTGACGCCGGGGGCATCGACGCTGCCGCTGCCCCCGCCGTAGCGCAGGGTGGTCACGGCTGAGTCGAACTCACCGCGCTGCAGGCGTTCGAGGAAGTCCTCCTCGACGCAGCCCCCGGACAGCGAGCCGACCTGCCGGCCGTCGCCGCACACCGCCAGCAGCGCCCCCGGCGCGCGGGGCGACGAGCCATAGGTGGCCAGCACCGTGCACAGCCACACGCTTTCGCCATCGCGGGCCCAACCCAGGGCCCGCTCGATCACCTGCAGGTCGAGGTGCTGCATGCTCACCCCGCCAGCTGATCGCCGACCGGCAGACGGCGGATACGCTTGCCGGTGGCGGCGAAGATCGCATTGCACAGCGCCGGTGCCACCGGCGGCAGGCCTGGTTCGCCGACGCCGCCCAGCGGTATCTCGGGGTCGTCGTTGATCAGGTGCACGCGGATCTCGCGGGGGGTGTGGGAGAGGCGCGGAATCTGGAATTGGTGGAAGTTGTCCTGCTCGATGCGACCCTGATCGGCGCTGATCTCGCTGTGCAGGGCGATACCGATGCCCATGATGCACGAGCCTTCCATCTGTGAACGAATGCGCTCCGGATTGATCTGCGGTCCGCAGTCGAAGGCGATATCGGCGCTATGAATCGTCACGTCTCCGTCGTCGTTGACCTCCACGTCGAACACCACCGCGGCGTAGGCGGCGAAGCTGTGGTGCACGGCCAGCCCCAGGCCGCGACCCGCGGGGCGCTCACGCTGCCACTCGGCCGCCTCGGTGGCGCGCTCGATCACCCCGCGCAGGCGGCCGATATCGATGGGGTAGCGGTCGGGGTCTTCGCCGTAGTTCCAGGTGTCGTTGACGTCGCGCGGGTCGATCTGGCGCGCCGGCCCCAGCAGCTCGAGCAGATAGTCGCGATGATCGCGGCCCGCGGCATCGGCCATCTCGGCGGCGAAGCTCTGGATGGCGAAGGCGTGGGGCAGGTTGTAGACGGCGCGGAACCAGCCGATGCGCACATGCGCCGAGGCGTCGGGGTTCTCCAGGCGCATGGCGGGAATATCGAAGGGCACCGGGGTGAAGCCCATGCCGAGCTCGAAGTCCTGCTTGTGCTCCGGGTCGGGGGCAAACAGCGAGGCGATGCTCGGCGAGAGGGTGCGGTGACGCCAGCCCAGCGCCTTGCCCTCGCCGTCGAGGCCGGCCTCAAGGCGGTCCACCGAGACGGCGTGGAAGTAGGCGTGGTGAAGGTCGTCTTCGCGGGTCCACTGCACGCGCACCGGGCGGCCGTCCAGCGCCTGGCTCAGGTAGCTGGCCTCGAGAATGAAGTCGGGCTTGGACTTGCGACCGAAGCCGCCGCCCAGCAGGGTCGCGTTGATGGTGACATCCTCGAGCGGGATGCCGAGCTGCTCGGCGACGCCCTCCCGGGCGGCCTGGGGATGCTGCACCGGCGCCCACACCTCGGCCTTGTCGTCGACCAGCCGGGCCAGCGCCACGGGCGGTTCGATGGGGGCCTGGGCCATGTGCGGCATATAGTAGGTCGCCTCGAGGCGCTGCTCGGCGTCGTCCAGGGCGGCGTCGACATCGCCACGCTCGCGAATCACGCGGCCGGCTTCGGTGGCGGCCTGTTCCAACGCCTCGCGGTAGGCAGGGCTGCTGTAGTCGGCGTTGTCGCCGGCGACGTCCAGGTCCCACTCGATCTCGAGCGCATCGCGGCCCTGGATCGCCGCCCAGGTGTTCTCGGCGAGTACCGCCACCCCGCCCAGCGGGGCGAAGCCGCCCGGTTGCCCGGTTCCCGGCACCTTGATCACGCGCACCACACCCGGGACGTCGAGTGCCGCCGAGTCGTCGACGCTGGCGAGCTGCGCGCCGTAGACCGGCGGCCGGGCGATTACCGCATAGAGCATGTCGTCGAGGTGCACGTCGGCGCCGTAGTGGGCGCGGCCGGTGACGATATCCTCGCCGTCGATGGCCAGCGGCGCGTCGTCGCGGACATTGTCACGGCCGATGTAGCGCCACGCGTCGCGGGGCTTGAGCGTCAGGCTGTCGCGTTCCGGCACCGCCAGCTGGCTGGCCGCGGCGGCCAGCTCGCCGAAGCCGAGTTCGCGGCCGCTGGGGGTGTGAACGATCACATGCACGCCGGCCTGGCACTCATCAATGGGTACTTCCCACTGCTCGGCGGCGGCCTGTTCGAGCATCTGGCGCGCCGCGGCACCGGCGCGGCGCATGGGGTCGAAGGAGTGGCGCATGCTGCGCGAACCGTCGGTGTTCTGGTTGCCGTAGGTCTGCTCGTCGCCCGGGGCCTGTTCGACCCGCACTCGCTGCCAGTCGGCGCCCAGCTCATCGGCGGCGACCATCACCAGGCTGGTGCGGATGCCCTGGCCCATCTCGGCGCGGTGGTTGACCACGCTGACCGTGCCATCCTCGTCGATGCGGATAAAGACGTTGGGGTCGTCGACCCAGCCGTGGGGCATGGCCTCGGCGCCATAGCTTGTCTGCTCGTCGGCGCTTAGCGGCGCCCAGCGGGCGGCGATGACCAGGGCGCCGCCGGCGGCCAGGCCCTTGAGGAAGTGGCGACGGCTGACGTTGGCCAGTAGCAGCGTGTTGTTGAGGGTCGTCATGCCTGCTGCTCCCCATGCTCGGCGGCGCGCTGGATCGCCTGGCGGATACGCGAGTAGGTACCGCAGCGGCACAGGTTGCCGTCCATGGCCTCGACGATCTGTGCGTCGCTGGGTGACGGCGTCTGCTTGAGCAGGGCCGAGGCGCCCATGATCTGGCCGCTCTGGCAGTAGCCGCACTGGGCGACGCCGAGCTCGAGCCAGGCCTGCTGTACGCGGCTGCCAACGGCGTCATCGGCGATGCCTTCGATGGTGGTGACGTCGCGATCCTGGGCCTGGGATACCGGTGTGACGCAGGAGCGCACCGCCTCGCCGTCGAGATGCACGGTGCAGGCGCCGCACTGGGCGATACCGCAACCGAACTTGGTGCCGGTGAGCCGCGCCACATCGCGCAGCGCCCACAGCAGGGGCATCTGGTCGGGCACGTCGAGCTCGTGCTGCTGACCGTTGATTGTCAGGGTGATCATGCGCTATCTCCTTACAGCGTCGTTATTGTGTGGGTCTGCGCTAATGCGCATGTCCTGGCAAGGGTAGTCGATGCCCGCGCTCATTGCCGGGCATCGCTTGGCCCGTTCAGGCGGCTTGATCAGCCTTCAGGGTGGCCATGTCGATGACGAAGCGGTAGCGCACGTCGCCCTTCTCCATGCGCTCGTAGGCCGCGTTGATATTGTGGATATCGAGCATCTCGATATCGCAGGTGATGCCGTGCTCGGCGCAGAAGTCGAGCAGCTCCTGGGTCTCGGCGATGCCGCCGATCAGCGAGCCGGCCAGCACGCGGCGCTTGAACACCAGGTTGAAGCCCTCGATGGCGGGCTCGATGGGATCGAGCAGTCCCACCAGGATATGGGTGCCATCGTACTTGAGCGCCGCCAGGTAGGGGTTGAGGTCGTGCTGCACCGGCACGGTGTCGAGCATGAAGTCGAAGGTCTCGGCCACGGCCTCCATCTGCGCCGGGTTGCCGGAGACCACCACATGGTCGGCACCGTTGCGCTTGGCTTCCTCGACCTTGGCCTCTGAACGGGTGAATACCGTGACTTCGGCGCCCAGCGCCTTGGCCAGCTTGACGCCCATATGACCGAGACCACCCATGCCGATCACACCGATCTTGTGGCCGGCGCCGACGCCGTGCTTGCGCAGCGGCGAGTAGGTGGTGATGCCGGCACACAGGATGGGGGCCGCGGCGGCCGGGTCGAGCCCCTCGGGCATGCGCAGCACGAAGTGCTCGCTGACCACGATGCTGTCGGAGTAGCCGCCCTGGGTCAGGGTGCCGTCCTGGCGATCTTCGCTGCCGTAGGTCATGGTGAAGCCGTTGAGGCAGAACTGCTCGACGCCGTCCTCGCAGGCCTGGCAGTGGTGGCAGGAGTCGACCATGCAGCCCACCCCGACCAGGTCGCCGGCCTTGAACTGGGTCACCGCGTTGCCCACCGCGGTGACGCGGCCGACGATCTCGTGGCCGGGCACGAGGGGGAAGGTGGTCATGCCCCAGTCGTTGCGGGCGAAGTGCAGGTCACTGTGGCAGACGCCGCAGTAGAGGATCTCGATGGCCACGTCGTCGGGGCGCGGGGCGCGGCGCTCGAAGGTGAAGGGGGCGAGCGGCTGGTCGCCGGCGTAGGCGGCATAGGCGTGGGTCTGGCTCATGTACATCTCCTCTCGATCGGTCATGCCTCGTGGCGAGGCCATGTTGGTATTATTGGCCGATCGGGGGCAGGGTACGACCGTCGTTTCTCCGGGGTTTTTGCTTATTTCTCCAGAAGCCTGGCCCCGGGGGCTCCACAGCTGCCAAAAATTGGCATAATTCGCTGATACTGCTGCTACGAGGAGCTTGTCATGCCGCCATCATCGACGCTGCCCGACCCACTGGTCGACCTGCTGGCGCCACTGATCGAGCGCGACGGCTACACCGCGACGCCGCTGCCCGGCGTGTCGCTGATGGCCATGCATCGCGCCCACGGGCCGGCGCCGCTGATCTACGACCCGAGCCTAATCATCGTCGCCCAGGGCCAGAAGGTGGGCTATCTCGGCGCGCGGGAGATCCACTACGGCCCCGGCCACTATCTGGTCCAGACCCTGCCGCTGCCCTTCGAGTGCCAGACCCACGCCAGCCTTGAGGCGCCGCTGCTTGGCGTGTCGGTGCGCCTGGAGCCGACCCTGCTCGGCGAGCTGGTAACGGCGATGGGCGAGTCGCTGGTCGACGATAGCGCAGCGGATCCGGTGCCGATGGCTTCGGTGCCGATGGCGGCGGGCATGCACGGCGCCGTGGTGCGTCTGCTGGAGAGCCTGCACGAGCCCGGTGCGGCGGCGGCGATGGGCGAGGCGCGAGTGCGCGAGGTGGTGTTCGAGGCGCTCAAGGGCGAGCAGGGGCCGGCGCTGCGCGCCCTGGTGCTGCATCAGGGCCATTATGCGCGGATCGTGCAGGTGCTGACGCGGCTGCAGGTGCACTACGCCGAGGACATCTCGGTGGAGGAGATGGCCCGACAGGCCAACATGAGCCTGTCGACGTTTCACCAGCACTTCAAGCAGATCGTCCACTCATCGCCGCTGCAGTACGTCAAACGGCTGCGCCTGATCAAGGCGCAGCAGCTGCTGATGCAGGAGGCCTGCAACGTCAATCGAGCCGCGGCGGCGGTGGGCTATCGCAGCGTGTCGCAGTTCAGCCGCGACTACAAACGCTACTTCGGCGCCTCGCCGCTGCAGCACCGCCGCGAGGAGCGTGCGCTGCAGGTGTCGTGACGGCGCGGGTTACTTGGCGAACAGCTGGCTCATGTCCTTGAACGCCTTGAACTCCAGGGCGTTGCCGCAGGGGTCGAGCAGGAACATGGTGGCCTGCTCGCCGACCTCGCCCTTGAAGCGCACATAGGGCTCGATCACGAACGGGGTGTCGCGGCCGCGCAGGCGCTCGGCCAGGGCCTCCCACTGATCCCACTCGAGGATGATGCCGAAGTGCGGCACCGGTACGTCGTGGCCGTCGACGGGATTGGTGTGGGCGCTCTCCTGGGTGGAGGTCTTGGGGTGCTCGTGGATCACCAGCTGGTGGCCGTAGAAATCGAAGTCGACCCACTGCTCGCTGGAGCGGCCTTCGGCCAGGCCGAAGACTTCGCCGTAGAAGGCGCGGGCGGCGGGCAGGTCGTGAACGGGAATGGCCAGATGGAAGGGCGAGAGGCTCATGGTCGGCTCCTGTGGGATGTAGTGGATCAGCTACAGCCTAGGAGAGGCGAAGTCATAATAAAATCAATATATATTTGTTAGAAACACAAAGAGTATTGATGAATGCTTCGTGAGCTGCAGACCTTCATCGCCGTGGCCGAGGTCGGCACCTTCGCCGCCGCCGGTGAGCGCATCGGCCTGACCCAGGCCGCGGTGAGCGCCCAGATGAAGCGCCTGGAAGCGGCGCTGGGCGTTGCCTTGTTCGAGCGCCACGGACGCAGCGCGCGGCTCACTGCCCGCGGGCGCCACACCCTGCTGCAGGCCCAGGAGCTGGTCAAGCTCTATGCCAGCCTGGGCGCCGACGACGCTGGCCCGGCCGCCGCGGCGCTGGTCTCCATCGGCGCGATTGCCTCGGTGCAGCGCGGCCTGCTGCCCGGCGTGCTGGCACGCTTTCATCGCCACTTCCCTGGCTGCCGTACGCGAGTGATGCCGGGGCTCTCGATGCAGCTGGTGGATCTGGTCGATGCCGGCGAACTCGACATGGCGGTCAGCATCCGGCCGCCGTTCTCGCTGCAGAGCGACCTGCGCTGGACGACGCTGGCGAGGGAACCTTTCCGCCTGCTGGTGCCCGCCGGCCAGGCCGGCAGCGACTGGCGCGAGTGCTTGAGCGACCGGCCCTTCGTGCGCTACGACCGCGCCTCCTTCGGCGGTCGCCAGGTCGAACGCTTCCTGCGCGAACGGCGCCTCGGCGTGCGAGAGGTGTGCGAAGTCGACGAACTCGAGGCCATCGTCGAGCTGGTCGCCAACCGCGTCGGCGTGGCGCTGGTGCCGGAGACCGCGGCGCTACGCCACTGGCCCGCCGGGGTCCGCGCCATTGATCTCGGCGCCGACACCTTCCATCGCGACATCGGCCTGGTGCAGCGCGCCACCGGCCAGATCAGCGAGCCGGCCTGGGCGCTGGCCGAGCTGATCGAGCAGGCGGTTAGTGCAAAGGATAATTGTCGCTAGGCGGTGTTGAGGTGCAGGCTCGGCTAGCGATAGTGCTACCCCCATGACGACGACAGGAGAGCAACATGGATCTAGCCATAGCCGGCCGCTGGGCCATTGTCTGTGCAGCCAGCCAGGGTTTGGGTTTCGGCTGTGCCGCGGCGCTGGCGCGGGAAGGCGTCAATCTGGCCATCAATTCGCGCGACCCGCACAAGCTCGAGGCGGCAGCCGAGCAGCTGCGACAGCTCAACGCCGGCATCGAGGTGCGCAGCGTCGCCGGCGATATCGGCACCCCTGAGGTGCGCACGGCGCTGCTCGATGCCTGCCCGCAGGTGGACATCCTGATCAACAACAATGGCGGCCCGCCGCCGGGAGATTTTCGCGACTGGCAGCGCGACGACTGGGTCGGTGCGGTGGACGCCAACATGATCACGCCCATCGAGCTGATCAAGGCCACGGTGGACGGCATGGCTGCGCGCGGCTTCGGGCGGGTGGTCAACATCACCTCCTCGGCGGTCAAGGCGCCCATCGATATCCTCGGGCTCTCCAACGGTGCCCGCTGCGGCCTCACGGGTTTCGTCGCCGGTCTGGCCCGCCAGCCCCAGCTGGCCGGCAGCAATGTCACCATCAATAACCTGCTGCCCGGCGCCTTCGATACCCAGCGCCTGGCCGGCACCCTCGACAAGCTGGCGGCCGCCTCCGGCGAGCCGCTGGCGACGGTGCGTGAAAAGCGCGCCCAGGCGATTCCCGCCCAGCGCTTTGGCACTGCCGAAGAGTTCGGCAGCTACTGCGCTTTCCTGTGCAGTGCCCAGGCGAGTTATATCACCGGTCAGAATCTGCTCATCGATGGGGGTAATTATCCCGGCACCTTCTGAGTGTCGGCGCCCTTTAGGGCGGCGGCGTCGGCACGACCCGCCGCCTGAAGCGCACCATGCGGGTGGCCACGGCGGTGCCGGTCAGGGTGATCGCCATGCCGATCAGGATCTGCACGCTGAGCACTTCGCCGAGCAGTAGATAGCCCCACAGCAGGGCGCTGACCGGAACCAGAAAGGTCACCGTGGAGGCGGCGGTGGCGCCGGCGCTGGAGAGCAGCCCAAAGTAGAGCAGGAAGGCCACGGTGGTGCTTAGCACCGCCAGCGCCAGGCCGTTGGCCCAGGCCAGGCCGCTGATCGGCTCGCTGGGCCACAGCAGCAAGCCGGGGATCAGCAGGATCAGCGCCGACATCGCCGAGCTGCCCGCGGCCAGCACCCGCACGGGTAGGTGCGAGAGGTGGGTCTTGGAGTAGTTGCCGGCGATGCCGTAGCAGAAGGTGGCACCCAGCACCGCGAGAATGAACCAGCCATCGCCGCCCAGCGCGAAATCGAGCCGATTGGCCGACAGCACATAGACCCCGACGAAGGCCAGCGCCAGCCCCAGGTACTGCTGGCGGCGCACCGGTGTGGTGAAGAACAGCGCGCCGATCAGCGCGGTGAAGATCGGTGTGGTGGCGTTGATCAGCGAGGTGAAGCCGGCCTCCAGCCGAGTGGTGGCCAGCGCCAGCAGGCAGAACGGCAGCACATGGTTGACGAAGCCGAGCAGGAACAGCTGACGCTTGTGCTGCCACACCAGGCTCAGGTAGCGCGCCCCGAGCAGCAGCGGCATCAGCAGCAGGGCGCCGATGCCCATGCGCACCAGCACCAGCGGGACAGGGCCGAACTCGGGCACCGCCACGCGCATGAAGATAAACGACAGACCCCACAGCGAAGAGAGCAGCAGCAGGCGCAGGGTATCGGCGGGAGACATGCGGTGTCCTTGTGAATCGGAAACGACTCAGCTTACGACCCGCGCGGTGAGAAAGAAAGCGCGCTAACGACTGGGCCGCGGCGTAATCTCCGCGGCCCGAGTGACGAACCGAATCAGCGGGTCAGGCGTCGAGCCCGATGCTCTCGTCTAGGCCGAGGTGGACGTTCATGTTCTGTACCGCGGAGCCGGCCGCGCCCTTGCCGAGGTTGTCGAGGCGCGAGACCAGGCACAGCCGCTCGGCGCTGCCGAACACGAACAGGTCGACGCGGTTGGTCTCGTTGCTGCCCTGGACGTCGAAGAAGCCGCTATCGAGGTTGGCCATGTCGTCGACGCCGTGGACGCGCACGAAGGGCTCGCCGGCATAGCGCTCGCGGTAGGTATCGAGCAGCTGCTCGGCACTGGCCCCGCGCTTCAGGTGCGAGCACTGCAGCGGCACCGTGACCGCCAGCCCCTTGAGGAAGGGGCCGACCACCGGTGAGAACACCGGCGGCTGGGCCAGCCGGCCGTGCTGCTGCATCTCCGGCAGGTGCTTGTGGGCCAGGCCCATGGCATAGGGACGCGGTGCCTGCAGCCGGCCGTCGCGGTCGGCCTCGTAGGTGGCGATCAGCTGCTTGCCGCCGCCGCTGTAGCCGGTCAGCGAGAAGGCCGAGAGCGGGTAGTCGGGCGGCAGCAGGCCGGCGTCGACCAGCGGGCGTACCAGCAGGATGAAGGCGCTGGCGTGGCAGCCGACGTTGGCGATGCGCTTGCTGGCGCGGATCGCGTCGCGCTGGCCAGGTGCCAGCTCGGGCAGCCCGTAGACCCAGGTGGGGTCGGTACGGAAGGCGGTGCTGGCGTCGATCAGGCAGGTATCGGGGTTGTCGACCATCGCCGCGGCCTCGCGGGAGGCGTCGTCCGGCAGGCACAGGAAGGCCACGTCGGCGGCATTCAGCAGGCGCGCTCGCTCGGTCGGATCCTTGCGCTTGTCGCTGTCGATGCGCAGCAGCTCGATGTCGGTGCGTGCGTTGAGGTATTCGAACAGCCGCAGGCCAGTGGTGCCTTCCTGCCCGTCTACGTAGACCTTGAATGCCATGCCCTGGAGTGCCTCGCTTGGGTCGAATCGAGAAATCGAGCCGATATTGTGCTGATTTCGCGGCGTCTTGTCACACCCGGGCACGTACTCTCAGGCGCACATAGTCGGCGCTCCAGTGGCCGGTGTCATCGCGCAGGCTATGCGCGAGCAGCGTCAGGGTGTTCTCCAGAATCGCCTCGCGCACGTCCTCGTCGAGACCGTGCAGGAAGGGATTGGCGAAGGTTTCGAGCCAGCCGGCCATGCCGGTGGGCAGCGCTGTTGGGCGCGGTATCAGTGCGATCTCCTCGACCCGGAAGCCGGCGTTCTCCAGCAACCGGCGGTACTCCTCGGCGGTGGGGAAGTACCAGGGGTGGCGGCCGCGGGCGCTGATGCCGCGGAACTGCAGCGAGGCCAGCAGTGCGGTGCAGATGGCGGCGACGTTGCCGTGGCCGCCGAACTCGGCGACGAAGCGACCGCCGGGCTTGAGCGCGCGCTTGACCCCGGCAATCACTGCCTGGGGCTCGAGCATCCAGTGCAGCGCGGCGTTGCTGAAGACGGCATCGAACTCGTGGTCGAACGGCAGCTGGTGAGCGTCGATCACCTGGGCGGTGATACGCCGTTCACGGGCCGCCTCGACCATCGCCTCGGAGGCGTCGACGCCAAGAACGTCGACGCCGAGCTTGGCCAGGCGCTCGGTGAGGGCGCCGTCGCCGCAGCCGAGGTCGAGGATACGCTCGCCGGCCTGGGGCGCCAGGAGCTTGACCACGTCACTCCCCAGGGTGGGCACGAAGTCGGCGTGGCGTGCGTAATCGTCGGCGTTCCAATGCTGGCCCGGAGCGTCGTGCGGCGGTTTGGTCATGGCCCAGTCTCGTCGGCAGTGTGGTCGAGGCAATATAGCAGTTACGCAGAAAAGCTGACTACGCCGAATAGCCGCCGATTCGAGGCCTTGCACCAACTCAGGTCATGGCGCTGGGTAGCGGGTACTTGGCCATTGCCGCTTCGATCTGCTGCATACTGCTGCGGTGAGCAGGTCGTTGCTCCAGTCGCTGCCAATAGTCCTCGAACTCGGGGCGTCGGTCGATGGTGCCGAACTGCATGCCCCAGCCAATATGGCTGCCAACGTAGATGTCCGCTGCCGAGAAGCGGTCGGCGGCGATATGGTGTTTCCCCCGCACCGCGTCGGCCAGTACGTCCAGGACCGTTTCGATACGCCCGCACCCTAGCTGCATCTCCTGGTCGGGGGTCATCTCCAGGTTGCAGCTCTTGAGGCCGATGGCGGCCTCGAGTGGTCCGGAGGCGAAGAACAGCCAGCGGTAGTAGTCGCCCCGATTCGCCGGTGGGGGAGCCAAGCCGGCCTCGGGAAAGGCGTCGGCAAGATAGGCGCAGATTGCCGCCGCCTCGGTGACCACGACCTCGCCATGCTGGATGGCAGGCACCTTGCCCATCGGGTTGATCGCCAGGTAGTCCGGCGCCTTCATCGAGGCACCGTATTCAAGATATTCCACTCGGTAGGGGACCCCGATCTCTTCCAGCATCCAGTGCACGATGCCGCCGCGCGAGAAGGGATTGGTGTAAAACGTGATGGTTGTTTGCATGATCGACTCCTGTCAGCCGTTGAGGGAGCTTCCAGCATAGGCGAACCGGCTGACAGGTATTGTCAGCAGGGTGCGGGTGAGGGGAGCGTCGCCAGCCATTCGCGTCGGAGCAGATAGCGCCGGCGTGGATAGTGCTCCGGCAACGTTGTGGCCGCTGCGATGCGGTCGGTGCGGAAATGCCGATAGTCATGGCGCAGCTCACACCAGGCTGCGAGGATGCGGCTCGACTCGAAGAAGGTCAGGCTGACCGGCCAGACGACGCGAGTCGAGGCTCTGCCGGCTTCGTCGTGGTAGTCGATCTGCAGCTTACGCTCCTCGCGGATGGCCTGACGGAGGTCCCGCAATGCGACCGCCTGGGGTTTATCCCAGCCCGGCCCGACCAGCAGGGCTTGATCTTCCAGGCGGAGGTGCAGTTCGCGTGGCAGTACTGCCGAGACTTTCGCTAGCACCTCGGCAGCGGCAGCAGCCAATTCACTGTCTGCCCGGCGCTCGACCCATGTCAGTCCCAGTGCCAGGGCTTCCACCTCGTCGGCAGAAAACATCAGGGGTGGCAGCATGAAATCCGGTTGAAGCACATAGCCCAGACCGGGTTCGCCGTCGATCTGGGCCCCTATCGCCTTGAGATCGGCGATGTCGCGGTACAGGGTGCGCAGCGACACGCCCAACTGCTCGGCGAGCAGCTGGCCCCTCACGGGTCGCCGATGGTGACGTAGCAACTGCATCAGGTCGAACATACGCATTGTTCGCGACATGGCGATGAGGGCTCCATTCCCCGGTGGCATGCTGAAGCAGCATAGCGCCTCGGGCTCATGCTGAGCAGCCTGACGTGTCGCTCAGGCTCGATATGCAGTCGCTCTGGGGGTATTCCTGAACGTAACGCCCGGGCTTGATCCAGGGCAATATCCGTGGCGCTGGCGTGTGGCTTGATGGTGGTGTGCCCTGACTCACGTCACAGAGGAGTTGCCCCATGCCCGCCATGATGAAAGCCGCCATTTTCGTCGAGCCCGGCCGCATCGAGATCGACGACAAGCCAGTCCCCGAGATTGGCCCCAACGACGCCCTGATGCGCGTGACAACCACCACCATCTGCGGCACCGATGTGCATATCCTCAAGGGCGAGTATCCGGTGGAGCGTGGCCTGACCATCGGCCACGAGCCGGTGGGGGTGATCGAGAAGCTCGGCGCCAACGTCAAGGGCTACCGCGAAGGACAGCGGGTGATCGCCGGCGCGATCTGCCCGAGTTTTACCTCCTACGCCTGCCAGGACGACTGCTGCGCCCAGGATGGCGGCCACCACGGCCACGGCTACAAGCCGATGGGCGGTTGGCGCTTCGGCAATACCATCGACGGCGCCCAGGCCGAGTACCTGCTGGTACCCGACGCCCAGGCCAACCTCTCGCCGGTGCCCGACGGCCTGAGCGACGAGCAGGTGCTGATGTGCCCGGACATCATGTCCACCGGCTTCGCCGGCGCCGAGGCGGCGGGCATCAAGATTGGCGACACGGTGGCGGTGTTCGCCCAGGGCCCGATCGGCCTGTGTGCCACCGCCGGCGCGCGGCTGCGCGGCGCGGGCTTGATCATTGCGGTGGACGGGGTCGACGAGCGCCTGGCCATGGCCAAGCAGATGGGTGCCGACGTGACCCTGGATTTCCGTAAGGTCGACGTGGTCGAGGAGATCCTCAAACTGACCGGCGGGCGCGGCGTGGATGCCGCCATCGAGGCGCTCGGCCTGCAGCAAACCTTCGAGTCCGCGCTGCGCGTGCTCAAGCCCGGCGGCACCCTGTCGAGCCTCGGCGTCTACTCCGAGGACCTGACCATCCCGCTGGGGGCCTTCTGCGCCGGCCTCGGCGACCACAAGATCGTCACCTCGCTGTGCCCCGGCGGCAAGGAGCGCATGCGCCGGCTGATGAGCATCATCGCCGCCGGCCGCCTCGATCTTGGCCCCATGGTCACCCACCGCTACGCCCTGGAAGATATCGTCGACGCCTACGAGCTGTTTTCTCACCAGCGCGATGGTGTGCTCAAGGTAGCGATCCAGGCGGGCTGAGGATACTCTTAGGCAGTACAGTGCGGGCGGCCGAGTGCCGCCCGCAGGCGTTTGGTCCGCTATCACCGCAGGGAGGCAAGCCCTCCACGCACCCTATTTTCCGCCGACGTTTTCGCCGCCGGCAACCCTTGCCGGGATATCCGCCGTATCGAGCAGTGAGATGGCGCCGTCGTGCGCAAGGCGGCCACGCGATGCTTGCGCTGTCACTGCACAATTACATACAATCAAAAATGTTTGCTAAATTGTGACGATAACTGCAAGGAAATCACATGGTGATGCGCGGATGGTGGGCGGTGGCAGCAGTGGGGTTGGCGGCGACGCCGGCCATGGCGGAAAGCCCGTGGCAGGGCAGCGTCGGCGCCGGCGTGCTGGTAACGCCGGAGTACCTGGGCAGCGATGATTTTCGCACCCGGGTTTGGCCCTCGCTGGAGCTGCGCTACGGCGATGCGTTCTACTTCAATCCGCGTGAAGGCCTTGGCTGGAACGCGGTGAGGGAGGGCAACTGGGTGGTGTCACCCTATCTCGGCTATGCTTTCGGTCGCGACAATCGCGGCGAGTTGGCGGCGTTCGAGGAGGTCGACGGCGGTGCCACCCTGGGGTTGCGCGTCAGCTACGACCAGGGGGCGTGGCGCTACAGCTTGTCCGGGGAGTCGGCGGTCAGCGGTGACGTCAATGGCTCGGAATGGCAGGCCCGCGCCAGCTGGCGAGCGCCCCTCGACGCGCGCACCTTCGTTACCCTTGGCCCCAGCGTGAGCTACTCCAGCGCGAGCTGGACGCGTTCGATGTTTGGCGTCTCGGCCGACGATAGCGCGCGCTCGGGGGTTGAAGCCTATGACCCCGGCAGCGGCTACCTGCGCTATGGGCTGAGCGGCACCATCAACTACGCGTTGACCCCGGCCTGGTCGCTCACCGCACTGGCTGGCGTTACCTACCTGAGCGGTGACGCCGCCGACAGCCCCATTGTCGACGACCTCGGCGATGCGCTGCAGCCGGTAGCCGGGGTCTTCCTCAGCTACCGTTTCTAACTCGCATGCTCAAGGATCGAGACATGACCTATCGCAGACTCTGCTGCTGGCTGGCAGCGGCAGCCCTGGCGGCGCTGCCTGTGACGGCCGCCGCCAACGGCACCTTTACCCTCAAGGTAGAAAACGACTTCCTGGCCAGCAGCGACGATGGCCACTTCACCAGCGGCGTCGAACTCAACTGGACGTTTCGGCCTGACGCTGAGCACTGGAGCCAGCGGGTTGCCGCGCGCTTGCCCGATACGCTGATCGGCCAGGCCGATGCGGTAGCCTACCGGCTGATCCACCAGATCTATACCCCGGATGACATTGAGCAGCGTGGGCTGATCGAGGAGGACCGCCCCTATGCCGGGCTGGTGTTTGGCGGGGTGTCGTTCTACGAGGACGTGGCGCGCGGCGACTGGCGCCAGGCCACCGATCTGCACCTCGACGTGGGCATGGTGGGGCGCTCGTCCCAGGCCGAGCGCATCCAGCGCGAGGCGCACCGCTTCTCGCGCAGCGACCGGCCGCGGGGCTGGGACAACCAGCTCGCCGATGAGCCGATCGTCAACGCCACGCTGCGCCGCCAGTGGTGGCACGAGTCGCCGTTGGCCGGCAAGACCCTGGCCCATGGCCCCAGCGCGGGGCTGGCGCTGGGCAACCTCTATACCTACGCCAGCGGCGGGTACGGGGTGCGCTTCGGCGATGATGCCGCGGGTATTCCCACGGTCACGCCCAATCCGGGCGGTCGCCAGGCGTTCACCCAGCGCTCGGGGCTGCGCTGGTACCTGTTCGCCAGCATCGAGGGCTACTACATGGCCCACAACCTGACCCTCGACGGCAACACCGTGAAGAGCAGCCACTCGGTGGAGCGCCGCGAATGGGTCGGCGATCTGGTGGGGGGCGCGGCGCTGGCCTGGGACGCCTGGCAGCTGAGCTACACCGCGGTGCGGCGTAGCCACGAGTTCGAGGGCCAGACCAGCCACGACGTGTTCGGTGCCGTGACCCTGTCGCGGGATTTTTGATCGTCTGCCTCGCTGGGCTATGATGGCCGACCTTTTGTCATGCCATGGAGCCCCCGATGAGCTTTTACGTCTACCTGTCCGGCGAGATCCACACCGACTGGCGCGATGAGATCCAGCGCGGCGCCGAGGCGCTGGGCCTCGACGTGGTATTCACCTCGGCGGTGACCGACCACGCCACCAGCGATGCCGCCGGCGACCACCTGGGTGAGGAGAGCCAGCCGTTCTGGCGCGACCACAAGTCCTCCAAGGTCAATCTGATCCGTACCAAGACCCTGATTGAACAGAGCGACCTGGTAGTGGTGCGCTTTGGCGACAAGTACAAGCAGTGGAACGCGGCCTTCGATGCCGGCTACTGCGCGGCGCTGGGCAAGCCCTACGTGACCCTGCACGGCGAAGACATCGTGCACCCGCTCAAGGAGGTCGACGCCCAGGCGATGGCCTGGGCCACCAGCACCGACCAGGTGGTCGAGATCCTGCGCTACGTGCTCAAGGCCTGAGGCCAATACCTACCTTGCCGGGTCGATCCGGCCGCCCAGCGAGGCGTTGCGTCGGAACCAGCCGGCGATGCTGGCCCGCGGCAGGCGGGTCGGCAGCACCTCGTGGGGCACCGTCTCGGAGAGAAAGCAGGCGAAGGTGCCGGCCTCCGGGCGCACTCGAGCGACCTCTCGCTGCGAGTCCTGGCTGGCGTAGATCGCCATCTCGCCGCCGCCGTCGGTGGGCCACTCGGGGTTGAGGTAGAGCACCGTGGAGACTACCCGGTTGGCGCGGCCCTGAAAGCTGTCGACATGGGTCTTGTAGAAGCTGCCCGGCGGGTAGCGGGCGAAGTGTGCCTCGAATTCGAACAGCCCGAGATAGAGCGCCTGATTGAGGCTCTGCTGAAGGTCGCCCATGGCCGCCAGGTAGCGGCGCTGGGCCAGGCTCTGGCGGTCGAGCCAGTGGATGGCATCGCCGCGCACGTCGCGGCGCAGGTGGTGCTCGCTGCCGCGGCCGATACCGGCGGCAGCCAGGGCGTCGAGTTCGGCAAGCTGGCTGACCTCGGCGAACAGCGCCTGGCACAGCTCGGCGTCGATGAACGCCTCGCCCACGAACCAGCCCTGGGCAACCAGGGCATCGACCAGCGGCGCCAGCCGCTGCGGGTCGAAGGCGGGGCGGTTCATGGCGTCTTCACTCCGGGAAACCATGGGCGCGGGCGCGGGCCAGCATCACGCTCTTCTTGTTGCCATAGGCCTTGAGCTGGGCCTGGGTGACATGCACGCAGTAGGCCTGCCCCTGGCGGGTGGCCATGCCGGCAAACTCCTCGCGGGCGGTCTGGTAGGCCTGTTCGGCCTGCTCCTGGGTAATCACCAGGTCGTCGTCGCCGGGGTGGCCCTCGATGACCTCCTGAAGGTTCTGTAGATAGAGGGCGCAGCGCATCAGCTGAAAGCCCTTGGCCTTGGTACGCATGAAGAACCACACCAGCAGGGCGGCAACGGCGAGGCTGATCAGAACGGCTTGGGTCATACGGCTCAGTCTTGTTGGTGGTGGGTGGATGATGGTGTTTGACGCGGCCCGCGTCGCGGTGCGCGATGTCGCAGCATGCTGCCCTCGGGGGCGCGGTCGAGGCTCACCGGACAGCCGAAGCCTTCGCTGAGCAGCTCCACCAGCATCATCGCCGAGAGGCCCCAGATCACCTGGCCCTGGGCCTGGTAGCTGGGCACGAAGTAGGGGCGGCCATCGACGGTGATCACGTCGGTGTGACTGCGGCAGTCGTCGAGAAACAGCGCCAGCGGTACCTCGAAGATCGCATCCAGCTCGTTGGGATCCGGGGTCAGCGGCAGATCCGGCGGGATCAGCCCCACGTAGGGGGTGACCTTGAGGCCGTGCAGCGAGACCACCTCGCTGAGCTGGCCGAGCAGCTCGACCTGCCCCCGCGGCAGGGCGATCTCCTCCTGGGACTCGCGCAGCGCGGTGTCCAGCAGGTCGCGGTCCTGGGGCTCGCGCTTGCCGCCGGGAAAGGCTACCTGGCCGCGATGGGTGTTGAGGTGGTCGGCGCGGCGGGTGAACAGCAGCGTCGGCTCACGCCGGGTCACGATCGGGATCAGCACCGCCGCCTCGGGCATGGCGAGTGTCAGGCGTTGAGGTCGGTGTGCTTGCAGGCGCTCGCGCAGTTTCTCTAACATGGGGCATCCGCTGGGTTTCATGTGTTGTACCCAGCTCCCGCACAGGCGTCAAGGCGCTGCGCCCAACGGTGAGTTGCCCTCTACGCCGCGCCGCCGCTGGCCTGACTCGCGCCATGAAGGAGAACCATGAACTTCTGCAGCCACTGTGGCCAGACCGTCCGCTTCGCGATTCCCGAGGGCGATGACCGCCCGCGCTACCTGTGCGACGCCTGTGGCACCATCCACTACCAGAATCCGCGTATCGTTGCCGGCACCCTGCCGGTTAGCGGCAGCCGGGTGCTGCTGTGCCGCCGCGCAATTTCGCCGCGCAAGGGGTACTGGACGCTGCCGGCGGGCTATATGGAGAACGCCGAGACCACCGTCGAGGCGGCGGCCCGCGAGACCCGCGAAGAGGCCTGCGCCGAGGTGGCCATTCATGGCCTCTACACGCTGATCAACCTGCCGCATATCAACCAGGTCTACATGATGTTCCGTGCCGATCTCGAGGGCGGCTTCGACGCCGGTCCGGAGAGCCTCGAGGTAGCGCTGTTCGAGGAACACGAGATCCCCTGGGACGAGCTGGCCTTCCCGACCATCGAGCGCACCCTGCGCCACTTCTATAGCGACCGCCGCGACGGCGTCTATCCGCTGCATATCAGCGACGTCACCGCCGAGGACCGCGAGCGCTACTTCGGCTCGGCCTGAATCACTCCCGCTCGATGCTGAACGGCGACCAGCTCTGGCTGGTGGGCATGATCTCGAGGCGGTTGATATTGATGTGCTCGGGCAGGGTGGCGACGTAGAACACCTGGGCGGCGATATCCTCGGCCTGCAGCGGGTTGGCGCCGTCGTAGAGCGCCTTTGAGGCCTCTTGATCACCCTTGGAGCGGACCAGCATGAACTCGGTCTCGGCCAGGCCCGGGGCGACGTCGGTGACGCGTACGCCGCTGCCCTTGAGGTCGCAGCGCAGGTTGTAGCTGAACTGCTGCACGAAAGCCTTGGTGGCGCCGTAGACATGGCTGCCAGGGTAGGGGTAGCTGCCTGCCACCGAGCCGATATTGACGATGCTGGCGCCCTTGCCGGTGGCGATCAGCAGCGGCAGCGCGGCGTGGGTCACGTTGACCAGGCCGGTGATGTTGGTGTCGATCATGGTGTGCCAGTCGTTGAGATCGACGCGTTGGGCCGGTTCCAGGGCCAGCGCCAGGCCGGCATTGTTGACCAGGCAGGTGATCTCGCGCCACCGGGCATCGAGGCCGTCGATGGCGGCTTTTACCGCCTCGGCGTCGCGCACGTCGAGGGTCAGGGTAAGGATATCGACCTTGGTGCCAAGCTCGCTTTCGAGTGCTTTCAGCCGCTCGCTGCGCCGGCCGGTGAGTATCAGCGACCAGCCGGCCTCGGCGAAGCGATAGGCGGTGGCGCGGCCGAAGCCGGAGGTGGCGCCGGTGATCAGGGCGATAGGCATACAGGACTCCTCGTTTACTGGGCGCCGGTGCTTGGCACCATTGGCGCGTTGTGGATATCGGTCAGCTTTGTATGATGACGACAAAGCATCCACCGGCCTAGAGGGTTATCGATCCGTGGACAAGTTCGAGGTGAAACTGGATCAGGCGGCGCGTGCCGCCTGGATGTCCTACGTTGGCGGCATCACCCAGGACGAGATCGCCAGCCAGCTGGGAGTGTCGCGCCCGGGAGTGCAGCGGCTGCTGGCGCTGGCGCGCCAGGAGGGGCTGATCAAGGTGCACATCGATCACCCTATCGCCGCTTGCATGACCCTGGCCAGCGCCATTCGCGAGCGTTTCGGGCTCGACTACTGCGACGTGGTGCCGGCCGAGGCCAGCGCCCCGGAAGGTGCTGCCTACTACCTGGCGGTGGCCGGCGCCGAGCGGGTAGCTCGGCTGGTCGAGCGCAGCGAGCCGCTGACCCTGTCGCTGGGCACCGGCCGCTCGGTGCGCGCCACCGTGGAAGCGCTAAGCCGCATCGAGCGCCCCCAGCACCGCTTCGTATCGCTGGTTGGCAACGTCGCTCGCGACGGCTCCTCCAACCGCTACGACGGGGTGATGGTGCTGGCCGACAAGACCGGCGGCCAGCGCTTCCTGCTGCCCTCGCCGGTGGTGGCAAGCACGGTGGAGGAGAAGGCATCGCTGCAGCAGCAGCCGCTGTTCCAGGCCATCACCCAGGTCGCCCTGGAGGCCGAGGCGGCGTTCATCGGGGTAGGGCGCATCGACCGACAGGCCACGCTGTTCCAGGATCACTTCATCTCCGAGGCTGAGCTCGACGAACTGCTCGGCATGCAGGCGGTAGGCGAGCTGCTGGGCTGGCCGATGACCGCCGACGGCGAGGTGGTCGAGTGTTCGATCACCCGTCGCGTCACCAGCCTGCCGCTGGAGATGTTCCGCAGCCAGCCGATCGTCGCGCTGGCCGGGGGACGCGAAAAGGCACCGGCGATTCTCGCCGCGCTGCGCGGTGGCTGGCTCAGGGGACTGGTCACCGATCAGCTGGCGGCAAGGCATATCGTCGATACCCGGTTTGCCTGAATTCACTTACCAGGGATAAGGCCAGAGCGAGCAAGAGCTCTATGACTTTTACGTGCCTACCTCGTTGTTTGCTCGGCACTGCCATGAGGTTCACCGCCTGCCAGGTGACTGACGGAACTGAGCACGCGAATAAAGCTTTTCAGTTACCATATCAATCTAGCGTCTTGACATACGGGTAGTACATGACTAAACGCAGCCAGGTAACGATTACCGATATTGCCAGGCATGTAGGCCTGACCAACATGACGGTGTCGCGTGCCTTGAATAAACCCGATAAGGTCAAGCCAGAAACACGTGAGAAGATACTGGCTGCTGCAAGGGAACTGGGCTATGTACCGAATGCCTTTGCCAGCCATCTGCGGAGTCGCAAGAATAGACTGATCGGCCTGGTCACGGCTAGCGTGGATAATCCCTTCTACAGTGAGGTGATCAAGGCAGTTTCCCGTGCGGCCGAGGAGCGTGACTACACCATCATGCTGATCGATACCGATGGCTCGCCGGAGCGGGAGGAAGTGGCGATCGAAACCCTGCTCAGTTATCAGGTGGCTGGAATCATCCTCTCGCCCGTCTCCGACGCTGCCGACTATCGCCCCGCGTATCTCGACCGGTTGCGTGCTACCCGCTTGCCAGTGGTAATGCTGGATCGCACCTTGAACGTGCCGGATTTCAGCCGTGCGGTGCTGGACAACCGCCTTGCCGGGAGTCTGCTTGGTGAGCTGCTGGTGAAGAAGGATATTCGCCGGGTGCTGGCTTTGACGGGCCCGCGTGGATCGCGTATCACCCAAGACCGGCTGAGCGGCCTAAAGACAGCCTTTGACGCAGCGGGAGTCTCTCTCACGGTGGAACAGCGCCCCGGGGACTACACCCTGCAGCCAGCCTACCGTGACATGGCTGATTACCTACGCCAGGGTAAGCTCCCCGACGCCGTTTTTGGCTTCAATCAGTTGATTACCTTGGGCGCCATGCGCGCCCTGCATGATGCCCGTGTGTCCCGGGATGAGGTGATGGTAGTGGGTGTTGATCGTTTGCCTTATGCCGACATCTTCGAAGTATCAGTGCCTTGTGCTGCCCATGACACCTACCGCTTAGGGCACGAGGCGTTCCGCATGCTCTTTGAACAGATCGAGGACCCCACGGCCACTGGCCGTGAGGTCGTGATCTCCGCCACACTGATATCCTCAGGCGACAACTGACTCGTCGTCAGCATGTGTCGCGCATCGCCCTCTCGACCTCGGCGACCACTTGGTCGACGGTGAAACCGAAGTGGGCGAAGAGGTCTTCCGCCTTGCCGGATTCACCGAAGGTGCGCATGCCGATCACGTGGCCATCCAGTCCCACATACTTGTACCAGTAGTCGGCATGGCTGGCTTCGATGGCGATGCGCTGGGTCACGCTGCGCGGCAGCACGCTCTCGCGGTAGTCGGCGTCCTGCTCGTCGAAGGTGCTGGTGGAGGGGAGCGACACCACGCGTACGGCGCGGCCCTTGGCCTCCAGCTCGGCGGCGGCGTCCATGGCCAGGCCAACCTCGGAGCCGGTGGCGATCAGGATCAGCTCCGGGGTGCCCTGGCTGTCCTTGAGGACGTACCCACCGCGCTGGATATTGGCCAGCTGTGCCTTGTCGCGCTGCTGGTGGGGCAGGTTCTGGCGCGACAGCACCAGCGCGGTGGGGCCGCTATGCCGCTTGAGGGCGGCATCCCAGGCGGCGGCGGTCTCCACCGCATCGGCGGGGCGCCAGGTCGCCAGATTGGGCGTCGAGCGCAGTGCCCCGAGCTGTTCGATGGGCTGGTGGGTGGGGCCATCCTCGCCCAGGCCGATGGAGTCGTGGGTGAAGACGTAGATCGCCTGCTGATTCATGATCGCCGCCATGCGCACGGCGTTGTGCATGTACTCCATGAAGGTCAGGAAGGTCGCGC